>CAIQOG010000593.1 GCA_903873355.1 uncultured Bacteroidales bacterium | reverse complement strand
GATTCTGATGTTGAATTCGGATAGATTACTAATTTCGAATCTGCTTTTTCATCCAATTTAGTAGTAAGCGTATTTGTGAAAGCAATTTTATCAATTTTTATAATTGCTGGACCCCAATCAGAACCAGCCAATTCTGAAGAATGGGGCAATTCGATTCTTATTCTCGATGTTGTACCTGTTCCAGGAAGAACACTCCAGGTATGTTGCACTTCGGTACGAATATTAAACGAAAATTCGCCACTTGCCAAATTCATGGTTTGATTAGCATAGTAATTTTGACCACCCATTTCAAAGAAGATATTTACCAAAACAGATGTTTTTGGACAGTTTGTTGCCGTAAATTTCATATAAAAATAATTTACATTAGCCACATTTAAAGGACTATCGTTATAAATTGCCGGATAGTCAAGCGCTCCACTTGGGGTTGAGTAACTGAGTGCCAAGTTACCTGCACCATCGTTCACTAAGGCAACATCGCCACCATACGAACCCCAACCTTCAAGTCCTGAATCAAAATTCCATGTAATTTGAGCATTAACCATTGAGAAAACGAACAATAATAGAAGTAATAATTTGATTTTCATAATAGTAATTTTTAAAAGATTAATAAATAAGTGTTTGGTTTTAAGTTTCTTCCATTGTCTCTTTTTCAGAAACAATGGAAGAAATTTGTTTTTTTATTTTTTCAATAAAACACCATTTTGCTTGATGCCATTGATAGTTGTTTCGTAATAATAAGTACCCGATTTCATTTTTGTTACATTCCATGCAAAGTCAGTTATTCCCCTTCCAATATTAAGAATCTCAACTGTTTGTCCCAAGGTATTAAATATAGCTATTCTTGTTTCAGTAGTTTGATTTTCAGAGATTCTGAAATTAACTACTTCTTTGCACGGATTTGGATAATTATCAATTAGTTTTACCCTATCAGCACTAACATTATTAATAGCAGTAAGATTCATTTTTTCTAAATTCAGAGCTAAAATATGGGCATCTATGGCAGTTTTATTATTTTGCCAAATCGTCTTCTTTGCAGCAAACCAGTTTAGATCCCCAACAGGCAAGCCATCCAATCCTGCCGTTTGAGCAGTTGTATTTGAGTATGTACCATCAAACAGTGGCCATGTATCATTCTGACCAAGTTTCCCATCAGGGTCCCAGTACCAGTCGAGACTTGTGTGAGCAGTCGAGGTATAATAACTTCCAAAATAGTCTTTTTTGATTGCTGGTAATGCCCATTGTGCCAATATATCGGACTTTTGTTTAATCCGCACATCAGTAAATGTAGGATCAATGTCGTATTTATTATTAGCAGCTTTCCATGTTGGGAATTGTGTACTGTTGTATATTGCCGATTGTGGATTGTTTGCTAGTGCAGTGGTTATATCAATACCTCTGTTCTGACATGGGACATCGGGTGTCCAAACAAGAGGTTGATAATACATGGTACATGCAGCACCGACACTCGTTGCCCATGTTTTTAAATCAGACAGGTTTGTATAAAACTTCGGGTTTTTGAATTCGATATTATTTGCCACAAAACTTGTCATTTTATTGTATCCCCAGTCAATATCCACACCATTTGCTTTGACTATGGCATCGGGTGCCGACCAAAGCAATTCCGAAACATTGCCTGTAGCATAATTATCCCAACCACCTACCCATGCTCTTTCATAAGGGATTACGTGGCAGTCGTACAATAAATTATTGGTGAAAAAGAACTTTTCCTGATTCGACATCCAATCTATCTGACATTTATGTTGAATAAAAGTGTTGTGGTTTATCCATGTAAATCCGCTTTTTACAGGAGCGTTACCATCCGAGAATACAGCGGTACTTAAACCAATGAAAGTATTGTTTTCAACATATAAAGTATCTACTCCGCTTTGGTCGTTGGGGAAATAAAAGTTTACAGGACCATTCACACTGGTAGTCTGAACAGTAAGTCGGTTAAATAAATTATTTGTCAAATAAATTTTTGGGCTTCCACCACTACAATAAATAGGACTTCCGGCTGGGTCTAATACGCATTTGTCAATTACTACCCGCACACCGTTGCCTGAAACACCCATAAAAAACTGTGCATTAAATACACCATCAGCAGTAGCATTGGCAAAGTAAATACCTCTAAGAGTAATGTTTGCAAATACATTAAACATAAAATTGAAAGGTGTACCACCAGTTCCACTGGTTTGAAGTGTTGCCGGCATTGTCGGTTTTGGATCGCCCACATCAGGTGTGCCTCCCCCAATAATGGTAAGATCAAATCCTGTGTTATTGATTATTTCGTCCAACACATAATAACCGTTATAACCATCTTTCAACCGATAAATCTTATCTCCTTTATACTGTTTTATGGCAGCATTGAGAGTTCCAACACCCGGAGCAACGTCAATAATATCCTTAGCCGATACCATAAATGTACCTGCTAATAAACATAAAATAAATAGTAAATTTAATTTTCTCATTTCATTGTTTTTTTAAGGTGAATTATTAGTTTAAAGTCAATAATTGTAATTAATATTTTCAAAATTTATATCTCAGGCCTAAATCAGCTGTAACACCATATTGTTCAATGCTAATAGGTCGTTGTTCATCCCTGTATCTAATCCGGTCTTCGCTATTTGTTAAGTTAGCTGCTTTAAATATTATTTCCAATGTGCCTTTGTTCTTAAGTTCAAAACCATAGGAAGCAATAAAATCTAACCTACTATAAGGTTCAGAAATAACATAAAGTCTTAAATCATTCGGATGAGTTTGTAATATTTTTTGTGATGAATATTGATAGGATAAGTAGCTTTTGAAATTTTTAATTTCAATGCCCATAGTTATGTTAACCACATGCTCCGGAACACCGGTCATAGGTTCAATAACCACTGAATCTTTTCTTCCTGTCAACTCATAACGTGAACCTGCAGGTTTATATTTGTAGAGTTGAGTGTACGGATTAGGCGATTTTCCGTGAGTATATGTATAATTAACGCTTAATGTCAAATAAGAAAATGGTTTGGGTAGGAATCCAAATGAAGTTTGCCATTCTGTTTCAATGCCCTCCAGTAAAATTGGATAAGGGTGATTTTCATATACAGTCATATTCACCAGATCATTGTCTTTAAAAACCGGATTCGGAATCGGTTCGCCTGAAATTCGTTTATAAGACCTCGACCACAATTTATCTTGAACTGTTTTGCTAAAACCTGTAATAGAAAAAAGCCCTAATTTTTTGGCATGAAATGTGAATTGCAAATCATAACTACGCCAAAGCTCTGTCTTTAGTTTCGGATTTCCTGCTGTATATGAGTAGTTTGAAGCATCCTGTGCATTGTAATACTCAAACGGCGAAACTCCACTACTTGGTCGTCTGACAGTATGGGTATATGAAAAATGAGCATAAAACCACTTTGTAGGTTTGATCCTGACATGTAGCATTGGAAGTAAAAAATTATCTTCTCGGGTTGCCACAGAATCTTTTAATCCGAATGCTGTATTTATATTCTCATAAACAGAATAACTGCGGGTAACTTCACTCCCTCTCACCGCTTTCATATCGGCTTTTTCATATTCATATCTAAATCCGGGCATAATCATAAGCCACTCTCCTATATTAATTTCAGGCATAATATATCCTGCTCCATAGTAATGAGTCTCATTGATATCGTTCATTGCTGATGAATTCAAATCGTAAACAAAACCGGAGTATTTGGGGTCATCACCTAAACCACCAGTCGATCCGGCAAGATATTTTTGTTTACCATTCAACTGCCATGCATCAAAAACCAGATTATTGCGTTCAAAAGAATATTTATCTCCAAAAAGATAATTACCTCCCATAAAATTATTTTCTTGCCCAGAAACCACCAACTCAACAATTCCAGTCGGCCAGTTATAGTTGTTTTTAATAAAATCACCAAATATGGCATTATTCCCCGCATATCCAACCCCGACAGTTCTATCTAAATAGTTGTGAGATTGCCTGTATTTTGCTCCAATCTGAATTTTTCCATGCAGAATACCTGTTGTGCTTTTAAATGGTATTTCATAATCAACCCGGGGTGTAAAACTGCTATTATATGCCTCTGTCTGATCATAAGTCATACTTTCTAATTTAGTGCCAGCTAAATTTGTCAGAATTTCATCAAAGCTATTGGCAACCTGAGCAGGTGTAAAGATCTTCAAACTATCGCGATGTAAACCATCTGCTCTTGTTTCGGAAGTATAACTCCAGTTTCTTGTGCCCGGAGTTTTGGTATTATTGTAGGTATAACTAATTCCATAATTTAATATTGAATTCAGAAATTTTAATTTCGTCCTTCCACTGAAATTACTGGTTATTCCATAGTTACGGTATTCGGGAATCTCACTCATTGTCACCCGAATCGGTACAGTAGCTGTATTACCTTCTGGACTGAAATTTTTTGATTGACTGGATGAGTAAAAATTACTGGCTGAAAGGAAGGATTGAAAATTCAGAATGGTTGATTTACTTGCTATATAATCCAACGTGAGAACTGCAGACTGTTTGTAATTTATTCGTTCGTTCAGATTAAAATTAAGACTGCTAATATAAAAGGGGTCATTCAAATTTGTAGTATAGTTTGTGTTGTATCCCACGCTAATCAAGTTAGTACTTCGATTTACTCTATCAGCATTTACAGATAAAAAAACTCCCAGTTTGTCGTTAAAAAAACGATTACTGATAAGCCCCACGAAATTATAATTTCCAAAATCATTATTCAATGCATTATAGCCCGATTGAGCCATAGCTGAATAGTGTAATCCTTTAGGAGTTTCTCTTAGAGTAAGATCAACAGATCCGGCAACAGCGTTACCCTCCAAATTAGCTGTAAGCGATTTATAAACTTCAACACCTTGTAATGAATAAGTTGAAATTGCATTAAGCCCAACTGCCAATGGTTCGCCGTTTATCAATATTTTGGAATAAGACTGATCCAAACCGCGTAATAAAAACCCGGCACCTTCTCCGGCCGAGCGATTTACAGAAATTCCCGGTAAGCGTCCTATTGCTTCAATCGTGTTGGCATCGGGATTCTGTTGAAGTTTCTCTGCTGAAATTACATTTTTAAGAGTATTCGAGTTTATCTGTTTCTGAATAGCATTTTTTTGTCCAAGTGCTTGTGCAGTAATGATAATTTCATCTAATTTACGGTCTGACTGTAATAGTTTCACAGTACAATTTGTCTTACCTGCAACATCAAATAATTGAGAATCATAACCGAGATACGAAATCATCAAAACATCTAAATTGTCAACTTCCAAAGAAAAATGTCCATTAATATCCGTAACTGTACCGGTATTTGTTCCGTTAATCTTTACTGTTGCTCCGATTATTTCTGCATTTTTTTCATCCACTACATTTCCTACTATTACTCGTTTCTTTTCTGATTTGGGTGTTGTTGATTTTAAAGATTTATTTGGAAAAATCGCTATTTGTGAGTTTGTAATTTCAAAATCTAAAGAGCTGTTTTTAAGCATCTCTGCAATTGCCTGTTTAACGCTTACATTCACTACATTCAAACTTACCTTCTGTGTTAAATCAATTATCATTGAATCATAGAAAAAACTATAATTACTCATCTTTTCAATTCGTTGTATTGCATCAGATAATTCAATATTAGAGAATGAAACCGTGATAGTTTTATCCTTATTTTGAGAGAAAACTGATAACGAAATAGCCAGAAGAATATAAAATAATATGTTTCTTAATAGATTCATCGTGATTTAGCGATTAAAGGTGTTATTTAATACTGTCAGTTTATTTTTTCGATTTAATAATTAGTTTATTATTTTCTACAAACTGATAATTAATAGTATTTACCTTTGAAAGTAATCTTGTAATTTCCTCCAGACTTTCGTTTCGTAATGTAAATGAATAGGATTGTCTATCAGATATTGAAGGATCTACTTGAATTTCTACAGAGTACCATTTTGACAGATATTTGCATACCTCTCTTAAATTTTTGTTTTCAAAACGCAATTGGTCATTCGTCCATGATTTTGCGAACTCTACATCTCCCTCTTTAACCTCTAGTTTATTGTTTGATTTATCGAAATGTCCTTCCTGCCCGGGTTTCAGCATCACATTATTGTTAGCTGCTTTCATAGAGACCGAACCTTCATAGAGACTGACTAAGATATTCTGTGAAGATTCGTATGAATTTACGTTAAACTTTGTACCATGAACGGTTACAGAAGATGAATTTGAGTGAACAATAAAGGGTTTGTTGGCATCATGAGTAACACTAAAATAGGCCTCACCATTCATGTTGACTTCACGTGTATTGCTGGAAAAATTTGCATTGTATGAAAGTGTAGTGTTTGAATGTAGCCATACTTCAGTACCATCCGGAAGAATGACTTTTGATTTTCCGGTTAAAGAAGAATAAGTTTGTTGAGCAGATTGATTGGAAATATTATTTCTGCCCAAATAATAGGCACCTGAAAAAGTAATAGCCAACAAAATAGATGCGGCAGCCACAATACGATAGAATCGTTTAAGAGGTATTGATTTTACTTCCGGTTGCAGTGGTGAAGTTAGTTGAGAGTCTTCCTCATTAATTCTGGACGATAGCTCTTTCCAATAATATTCAAGATCAGGTTCATAGGTAGCCACCTTATTCTGAACATTTTCCCAAACGGTTTGAAGTTGTTGAAATAGTTGACGGTTATCTTCCTCATTCAACCAGTTTTCGAATCTGATT
>CAIQOG010000592.1 GCA_903873355.1 uncultured Bacteroidales bacterium | reverse complement strand
TTTTTAACAAATTGCTTGTATTTGGCTGCCGTAGTTCCTTTCAAAATGTCATGACCACCGTATCGCTCATCGTTGAAAAGTGTATGACCTATATGTTTCATGTGAACCCGAATCTGGTGCGTACGGCCTGTTTCTAAGCGACATTCAACCAACGTAACGTATGCCATTCGTTCAATGACTTTATAATGTGTTACAGCGTGCTTAGCAGCCGGATTTTCTCCTTCTGGAAAAACTGTAAACAACATGCGGTCGCGTGGATCGCGAGCCAAATCACCAATAATCGTTCCCTCATCTTCTTTAACTCTTCCCCAGACCAATGCCTGATATCGGCGTTGCGTTGTTTTATCGAAAAATTGCTTGCCAAGCAGCGTTTTAGCTTCCGGTGTTTTGGCAATCAGAATCAACCCTGAAGTATCTTTGTCAATACGATGAACCAGCCCTATACGCGAATCATTAGCATCAAAGCCCGGATTATCCTTCATGTGCCAGGCAATAGCATTGAGCAGCGTTCCATCAAAATTACCAAAACCGGGATGCACAACCAAATCCGGCTGTTTATTGACCAGCATTATATCGTCGTCCTCATAAACAATATCAAGCGGAATATCCTGCGGAATAATTTCAAATTCGTTGGGAGGATAAGCCAGCACAATGGTAATCACATCGTTCGGCTTGGCTTTATAGTTGGATTTCACGGGTTTACCGTTTGCCAATATATTTCCGGCATCCGCAGCATCCTGAATACGGTTACGAGAAGTGTTGGACATGCAGTTGACCAGATATTTATCCACCCGGGTAATGGCCTGACCTTTGTCCACCACAAACCGGAAATGCTCGTAAAGCTCCCGCTCCCCTCCTACTTCATCAAGGTCATCTTCTTCTATTTCTTCCAAAAAATCTTCTGCCACAGCTTGTTTTATTGATGAAATTCAAAAAAATTGTTCCTCGGTCTGGTCTTTTTTCTCTTCTTCAAATACTTCGTTCAGACGTGCTTTGTCGGTTGTCAGGAATAGTTCAATTTTAGTTCCTGCTGCCGCAGATGTTCCTGCTGCAGGTTTTTGACGGTAAATAAAATACTTATTTTCATTACCTGATGGTGGGACATCGTAATCAACTGCACCTGTTGTGAAATATGCTTCCGTAATTTTTTGTGTAGCCTCCTCAAGCCCTAATCCTTTTAAAGCAGGAACTTTGCTCTCAGAACTTCCATCGCCATTACCGACAACCAATACAACCGCACTTCCTTCAGGAATGCGTGTTCCTGCATAAACACTCCGTCCATGAAATTTGACATCAATCACCAGATCTTTAAACTGTGATGGTGCATATTCCACATTGGCAACACTTAAACCAACAGCCTGAAGCAACGCATCTGCCTGACGATATGATACATCGCTGATTTCCGGCAATGAAACCTGACGTACTTTGTGTGAATTTATAATAATATATACCGGACGATTACTTTTTACGGTAGAGTTTGGTGCCGGAATCTGATCAATGATTGTTCCCTGACGTTTGTTTCGAACATAAACCGAATCAATAATCTGAGCATAGAGGCCTTTTTTGGCAAGAATCTGTTGAGCCTCTTCCACGTAAGATCCTCGTAAATCCGGAATTACCTGAGCTTCACCGTGATGAGTATAAAAATCAACACCAATAAGTGCAATCCAGGTCAATGCTACTACAATAGTTCCGGCAATAAGTACTTGCTTCAATACAAAACCACCTATTGTTTCTTTCCAAAATTTCTTTAATTCCATTGGTTAGTGTAAAGTTAGAAAATTGAAAGTAAAAAGTTAGACGCAAAATTACTGTTTTTATTGTTTTACAAACGCATAAAAACAAAAAAAGTAAAAACTTACCTGAAGTCTTTACTTTCCTTATGCTGTTTTGGCAGAATGATTAGTGTTTGTGACGTGCTTCATCTGCAACTGTAAGTTTAGCTCTGCCTTTCGCACGACGTGAAGCTAATACGCGGCGGCCATTGGCTGTTGCCATTCTTTCACGGAATCCGTGTTTGTTTTTTCTTTTTCTCTGCGAAGGTTGGAATGTCCTTTTCATTGCTTATAGTGTTTTTTGCGTTATTATTCTACGTTTGCGAATTGGGACTGCAAAAATAGATGTTTTTTTTGAATCTGCAAACTGTTGATAACTTTTTCTTTCGAATATTTTAAATTTATTTTGGGAATCTAAAAAAAGAGCTACAAAATCAATTAATTGTCTTCAAATCAACAAAATCAAACGCAGTCTTTGTTTTTGATACCGACAACTTCAAAATGCTGGCATTAGGGTTGGCATCCAGCAAAGCATCCGTGGTTATGTAGGTAGTAAAGCCAAAGTAGTTTAGCGAACGAACATGATCGTGACCTGAAATAACCATATCTACGCGGTTCGAGGCATAATATTCTCCATCCCACTCAAAACCAAGCCACTTAATATCGTTCTTGATGCTCTCTACAT
>CAIQOG010000591.1 GCA_903873355.1 uncultured Bacteroidales bacterium | reverse complement strand
TAATACAGAAAAAGCGACATTATTTACTTCCTACTACTTTAAACAACCCAGAGAGTTACAACTGACATATTTGATGTGACTTTCGGGATTATTTTTTATTTCTTCTTTTTCATTGCAGTCCTCATTTCATTTTCTGCTTTGCGCTCCAAAATGATTTTGGTAATAAGTTCTACCGGAATTTCCTGTGCAGGTTTAAATCGAATACCACCCGTTGAAGTGTCATACCCTTCAAGCTCCCCTTCCATTTTCATAAAAAGCGAATTGCTCATCGACGTAAACGTGAAATGATTTTTATGTGCACTGAATCCCACCAGCATATAATGGTAGCTGTAACAAACTATACCGTAACTGATTGATTCTTTGGCTTCAGGGGCTAATTTTCTGACAAGTTTACGTAATTGCTCTAATGACTTGCGATATACTTCGGGTTGCGACTGAATATATTCGTCAACGGTGGTTGGTTTTTCCATAAAATTTATTTTCCAAATTAAACAATGGAAGGTGTAAAAGGTTCAATACCATAAAAAAAGCCCGATACACTTTCGTGTACAGGGCTTTATCGTGATTTTGAATTGAAAACTTATTCAGCTACCACTTCAAAAGCAACTTCAACAGTTACTTCTTTGTGAAGCTTCAATGTGGCTTTGTACGAGCCTATTTCTTTAACTGCATCTTTCAGTAATATAACTTTGCGGTCAACTGTAAAACCTGCTTTTTCGAATGCATCAGCAATCTGAATAGGACCAACAGCACCGAAAATTTTACCGGTTGTACTTGTTTTTGCACCTACTGTCAATGTGATGTCTTTCAGTTTGTCAGCCAGTTCAATAGCAGCATTTTTAAGACTTTCCAGTTTGTGAGCACGTTGTTTCAAATCTTCTGCCAACATTTTCTTAGCTGAAGCTGTTGCCAGAATAGCTTTTTTTGTTGGAATCAGGAAGTTACGTCCGTAACCATCTTTTACTTTCAGAATATCGCCTTTGTAACCTAAGTTGATTACATCTTCTTTTAATATAATTTCCATACTTTTTCCTCCTTGCTTAATTATTTCATCATATCGGTTACATAAGGAAGCAACGCGATGTGGCGTGCTCTTTTAACTGCTTGAGCTACTTTACGTTGAAATTTCAACGAAGTACCGGTAAGGCGACGAGGAAGAATTTTTCCTTGTTCGTTCAAGAATTTTTTCAAAAATTCTGCATCTTTGTAATCGATGTATTTAATACCGCTTTTTTTGAAACGACAGTATTTTTTCTTTTTTACATCTACTGAGGGTGGAGTTAAATATCTGATATCTCCGTTGTTAGCTGCCATGGTTTAGTTCTCCTTTACTTCTTTAGATTTAAGACTCTTTCTTTTTTCGGCGTATTCGAACGCGTATTTGTCCAAACGGAACGATAAGAAACGTAAAACACGTTCGTCACGACGGTACTGGGTTTCCAGTGTAGCGATTACGGTTGACTCTGCATCAAATTGAAGCAACGAATAAAAACCAGTCGATTTCTTTTGGATTGGATATTGCAATTTGCGTAATCCCCAATTTTCTTCATTGGTAATTTTTGCGCCATTTTCTGTCAGGATGGCTTTGAATTTTTCTACCGCTTCCTTCATCTGGACATCAGACAAAACGGGAGTTAGAATGAAAACGGTTTCATAATGGTTTAACATACTGTTTGTTAGCTTTTTAGTTATTAATAAATACTTTTTATTAAAGCGGGGACAAAGATAGGAATAATTATTTGACTGACAAAGGGATTCTTTCTTAAATTTAGTTTATAGTTTATAGTAGGTAGTTTATAGTCTGTGGTTTATAGTTTTTTAGTCGGTAGCATGTGTCTATTTAGCATTTATAGAATTATTTATAATTATTTACTGCCTACTACCGACTATAAACTACCTACTACTTAACTCTCCCTCCGCACACCAGCGTTTTCTGATAGTAGCTTTCGGACAAATCGCTTACGATTACACCACGGGATACTGATGCATGAAGAAATTTGTTGTGTTTGAGGTAAATGCCCACATGATTTACGGCTGCTTTTGATTTTCCGGTACAGAAAAAAATCAAATCGCCCTGACGAAGTTTGTATTTGCTGATTTTACGGCAGTTGATTTTCAGTATTGCGGCAGTATTTCGCTCCAGCGTTTTGTTGTAAACCATTTTGTAAATGTCGCACACCAGACACGAACAGTCAACGCCGCTTCGGGAACAACTGGCATCAGCATATGGTACATGCAGCCACGAAGCAGCTTCTTTATACAAAGCAAAATTATCCCTGCATTCTTTTTTCAGACCTAATGATTGATATACACTGTTTTGGAATTCAAGCTGTTGGGTTGAGATACAGCTAAATAGCAGTATGGAAATTCCCAAATATAGAAAGTGCTGAAGTTTGATTTGTGGGATTAAAATTTGCATTAGTGTTTGCCAAATTTTAGTTTGAATGGAAAAATCATGGAGACTTTTTTCTGATAATCCTGATACTCTTCGCCGAAATCGCGAATAAGGCGTTTTTCTTCCGATTTTTTCAGAAATACAATAGCCAAAATTAGCAAAATTACCCATGCAATGCAAGCCGTGATGGAGTTTAAGAAAATAACAATGCCGGCATAAAGCGATAAAGCACCAAAAACCATCGGATTACGACTGTACTTATAAGGTCCTGTGGTAACTAATTTCTGTGTTTGGGGACTTATTGATACTCCAAAAGCATCTGTTGGACCACCTTTTCCAACTGTGAGTAAAAAAAGATTTGACCAAATGGCAAAAACAGCTCCGGTTACAACTAAAATTCCGGCAGTAATAAATCTTAGCAGGTCGCAGCTTATCAGTACGTTACCATTAAAGATAAAATCAAGTCGGGATAATGTGTAAAAATCATAGGGCAGTACCACTATAAACAACGAGAATCCAATCAGATACCCCAAAATATGTCTGTGCAGTGTTTTCATAACCTATTCTTTTCAAGTGAATTGAGATATTAATCCCATTCAGGATTGGTTACAAATTTATAAATAAATTCCTGTTTCGAAAATGATTCTCATCATTATTTTTGCATAAATACACGAATTGTCAATCCTTTTATTAATTTTGCTCTGACAAATTAGTAAATCACATGAACAGCGCAAGCATCAAAAAACTTTACTTCAAGGATACGTCGTTTGCCAACCTTATGACGCACCGGATATACAATATTTTGTTGTATGCCAGCAAGTACGATGCTTTTGTGCTGGAAGAAGATGGACGCATTGACGAGGTGATTTTTAATGAGTATACTTCTCTAAACTTGCGCTATCCACCGCGTTTCACGCTGGTTTCCAATGAAAATGAAGCGAATGCACTACTCAAAGATCGTAAGTTTGACCTGATAATTTCCATGCCGAGCGGCGACAGTATCAATCCGTTTGAATGGGCGAAAAGTGTAAAAAAACAGTTTCCCGATATCCCTATCGTGGTATTGACTCCATTCTCGCAATCGGTGTCACAACGCATTGCTAATGAGGATTTAAGTGCGATTGATTATGTGTTCAGTTGGTTGGGAAATTCGGATATTTTGCTGGCCATTATTAAACTGATTGAGGACCGAATGAATGTGGAGGAAGATGTGGAATCGGTTGGTGTTCAGGTAATTTTGTTTGTTGAGGATTCAATCCGCTGGTATTCGTCTATTGTTCCGCACCTTTATAAATATGTGTTTATGCAGAGTCGCTCGTTTATGACCGAAGCGCTTAATGAACACGAGCAAATGCTCCGGATGCGTGGTCGCCCGAAGATTCTGCTGGCACGCTCTTACGAGGAAGGAATAGCTATTTATGAAAAGTTTCATCAGAACATGCTGGGAGTGATTACCGATGTGAGTTACATGCAGCACGGGAAAAAAAATAAGCAGGCAGGAATAAATCTGTGTGCCGAAATTCGAAAACATGATAAGCATATTCCGTTGGTTTGCATTTCGACTGAAGAGTCAAATCATAAAGCTGCCGACGGTGTAAATGCGGCATTTTTGCACAAAATGTCGAAAACCTTATTGCTTGATTTGCGAGAAAAAATTACCAATAATTTTGGATTTGGTGATTTTGTCTTTATCAATCCAACGACAGGTGAAGAGGAAGCCCGGGTTCAAAATCTGAAAGGTCTTCAGGAAACAATTTTTAATGTCAGTGAAGAATCTTTATTTTATCATGTTTCACGCAATAATATTTCCCGCTGGTTGTATTCCCGCGCCATGTTTCCACTGGCCGAATTCCTGAAAAATATCAGTGTGGAAAGTCTGTTTTCGACTAACATGGACAAAGTGCGACAAGTGATTTTTGATGCAATTGTACAATATCGTAAGGTGAAAAATCGTGGAGTAGTGGCGGTTTTCCAACGCGACAGATTTGACCAATACTCCAATTTTGCCCGTATTGGTGAAGGTTCGCTGGGTGGGAAAGGACGTGGTTTGGCATTTATCGATGCCATGATAAAACGCAACGAAAGTTTAGAAAATTTCGAAAATACACAAATCATGATTCCGAAAACAGTTGTGTTGTGTACTGATATTTTTTCGGAATTTATGGAGATAAACAAGCTCTATCCCATAGCGTTATCCGATTTGGACGATGCGGAAGTTCTGTCTCATTTTCTGAAAGCGCGCATTCCACATCAACTCATTGCTGATTTGCATACATTTATTGGTGCAACCAGTTCACCCATTGCAGTGCGTTCTTCCAGTTTGCTTGAAGATTCACATTATCAACCTTTTGCCGGAATTTATTCCACTTACATGGTGCCATTTAACGCCGAAAGTAAAACGCAAATGTTGCTGATGATAACTGAAGCCATAAAAGCGGTATATGCTTCGGTTTTTTATCGTGATAGTAAAGCGTACATGACTGCTACTAAAAATGTGATTGATGAAGAAAAAATGGCTATTGTGCTTCAGGAAATCTGCGGAAATCAATATGGAACAAGATTTTATCCATCGTTCTCCGGTGTAGCCCGCTCCTTGAATTATTATCCAATCGGAGCAGAAAAATCCGAAGAAGGAATTGCCAGTGTGGCATTGGGTCTTGGGAAATACATAATGGATGGTGGTGCAAGTCTGCGTTTTTCACCTTCATATCCACAGAATGTACTTCAAACCAGCAATATTGATTTTGCACTACGCGAAACACAAAATTATTTTAATGCGCTTGATTTAAGCCAAACTCAGTTTGTTCCACAGGTCGACGATGGGTTTAATTTGTTGAAAATTCCGGTTTCGGAAGCTGAAAAAGATGGAACATTGCGCTACATTGCTTCAACATATGATTTTCAGGATAGAGTTATTCAGGACAGCCTGTACGAAGGTGGTCGGAAAATCATTACCTTTGCCAATGTGCTAAAACACAATGTTTTTCCGTTGGCTGAAATTTTGAAAGAAGTTTTGAAAATAGCACACAAAGAAATGGGGCGTCCCATAGAGATTGAATTTGCAGTTAATCTGGATCATTCACCGGCGAAACAACATTCGTTTTATTTGTTGCAAATCCGACCAATTGTGGACAACAAGGAAATGATAAACGAAGGTATTGGAAAAGTACTGGAGGAAAACTGTATCATCACTTCGAAAAGTGCATTGGGACATGGTGTTACTACTGATTTATATGATTTAGTGTATGTGAAACCCGAAGCTTTTAATGCAGCCAAAAATCAGCTGATTGCTTCGGAAATAGAGAAAATAAACAAGCATTTAATTCAGGAAAACCGAAATTTTATATTGGTTGGTCCGGGGCGTTGGGGATCTGCTGACCCGTGGCTGGGAATTCCGGTAAAGTGGTCACATATCAGTAATGCACGATTGATTGTGGAATCCGGTCTGTCGAATTATCGCGTTGATCCAAGTCAGGGTACGCACTTTTTTCAGAACCTGACATCATTTGGTGTGGCGTATTTCACTATCAATCCGTTTTTAAATGATGGAACTTACGATACTGACTATCTCAATTCACAACCTGCTGAATATGAGTCGGAATTTATTCGTCACGTACATTTTGAAAAACCAATTATCATGAAAGTGGACGGACGAAAGAGCAGGGGAGTGGTTTTAAAAGCATGAGGTAAGCCCCCAAACCCCCAAATTGGGGCTTAAGAGTGCCGCAAAAAAGCGATTTAGGTTTTATATTAGACTATGTCTTAAAGCCTCCATTTTGGAGTTATAACTAAAATATATCATTAAATATTATTGATTACTTAACAGAATATTGCAAACAAAACTCTTATTCCCCTTTAGGGTTTAGGGGCTCTTAATATAATTCTTATGCTTAAAAATCATCCGAAAGGACTTTTAGTTGCTTTTTTTGCCAATATGGGAGAGCGTTTTGGCTTTTATACCATGATGGCTATTTTAGTTTTGTTTTTGCAGGCTAAATTCGGGCTGTCCGAGGAAGCTGCAGGTGATTACTACAGTTGGTTCTATTTTGGAATCTATGCCCTGGCATTGATAGGCGGGATAGTTGCAGATTATTCCAAGAAGTACAAATTTGTAATTCTGGTTGGTATTTTTGTCATGCTCACTGGTTATGCTATGATGGCTATGCCCGGTGCAAGTCTGAATGTGACCCTAATCAGTCTTTTTGTTATTGCACTGGGGAATGGATTGTTTAAAGGAAACCTGCAAGCCGTTGTCGGTCAATTGTATGATAATGAACAGTATGGCAAATTGCGTGATTCAGCATTTATGATTTTCTATATGGGAATCAATGTGGGTGCTTTTTTTGCGCCATTTGCTGCAACGGGTGTTAGAGATTGGTGGTTGAAAACCAATGGCTTTTTACATGATGGCAGTCTTCCGGCTTTATGTCATCAGTATCTTGACGGAAAAATAACAGACACGACTCAGTTTGCACTCCTGGCTAACAAGGTAAGTTTAGCAGGAGCGATTCCTGATTTACAGGCTTTTTCAATGACTTATCTTGATGTTTTTTCAAGAGGTTATAATTATGCATTCGGAATTGCAGCTGTAGCTATGCTGATATCACTTTTGGTATTTATGATTTTTAACAAACATCTACCGCACAAAGATAAAGATGCAGTAGTGGAAACAAAACATACCGAAGTAACGGCTAATAACAAATCAGGTATTTTAACTTTTATCATTGCTCTATTTGTTGGTGTGTTAGTTGCTTTAATTGTCAGTGTGCTTAAAGATTACAAAACCGGTATGGCTATCGGGTTGTTTGGCACTTTTGTGACCTGGATTATTATGTCGTCCACTCATGAAGAAAAACCACGCGTAGTATCGTTGATTCTGGTATTTTTCGTCGTTATTTTCTTTTGGATGTCATTCCACCAGAACGGTCTGACTCTGACGTTCTTTGCCCGTGATTATATTGTTAAGGATGTTGGTCCGTTTACTCATTTATTTTTTACACTGCCTTCTATTCTATCATTTGTTGCCGGTATTGGCGGTCTGTTTTTGTTGATTGGGAAGAATACATTGATAAATCGGTTGACAGGTGCTGCTATGATTGCTTCGGGTGGTGCCTTGTGTTATTATTTTGTATCTCACAATCAAGCTTTGAATTCAATTTCTCCTGAAGTTTTCCAATCATTTAATCCATTGTTTATTGTATTCCTGACACCGTTGGTCATGGGAGTTTTTGCATGGTTGCACAAAATCGGTAAAGAACCTTCCACACCCCGAAAAATTGGAATCGGAATGATTATAGCTTCAATAGGATTTTTGGTTGTTTTGGTAGGTTCTATGAGTTTGTTATCACCTCACACATTGCATGGTCAGGCAGTACCCGATTCGTCACGTATTACCCCGTACTGGTTGATAAGCAGTTATCTGGTGCTTACAGTGGCCGAATTATTCCTAAGTCCTATGGGATTGTCATTCGTTTCAAAAGTAGCTCCTCAACGCTTTCAGGGCTTAATGCAGGGTGGTTGGTTGTTGGCAACTGCTGTTGGAAATAAACTGTTGTTTGTAGGAAGTTTCTTCTGGGGAAAACTGGAGTTGTGGCAATTGTGGCTAATTTTTATTGTATGCTGTCTGCTTTCAGCCATGTTTATTTTTTCCATTATGAAACGACTCGAAAAAGTTACGGGCTAATTCGTTTCATGTTTTTTTCGGACGATTTAGGGGCGTAGCCCGGAAATCTTCGCAGCTCAATGAAATGATATAAGCATAGGGGCTCTAGCCCTGACATCTTAAACTATAGATTTCAGGGCTACGCCCTTATTTTGATAATTTAACGATTAATAATCTTCTGTATACTTTGCAGATAATCATAAAAAAACCTTTATTCGCCACCGAATAAAGGTTTTTTTATTTTAATCATTAATCACTAACCATTAATCACTATTCTCACACTCCCAGCGAAGCACGCACGGCATCCACTTTTTTGTTGGCAGCAGCATCGGCAGCATCATAGTCGGCACGGCTCTTCATTTCGCCACGAACTTCGATGTAGAACTTGATTTTTGGTTCTGTCCCGGAAGGACGAACGGAGATTTTAGTACCGTCTTCAGTAAAGTATTGAAGCACGTTTGATGGACATGGGAAATCCAGCGCACTTACTTTATCGGTAGCTATGTTGGTCATTTTCAACGTTTCGTAGTCTTTAATAACGCTTACTTTCGACCCTGCAATTTCTTTAGGAGGATTGGTGCGGAAATCTCGCATCATTTGTGCAATTTCTTCAGCACCCGATTTACCTTTACGCACAACTGAAATGCCTTTTTCTTTTCCAAAACCGTATTCTACATAAATATCCTGCAACTGTTCGTATAAGGTTTTGCCATTATCTTTAGCCCAGGCAGCTATCTCAGCCATCAATGCGCATGATGAAACTGCATCTTTGTCACGTGCAAAATCTTCGGGCAGGAAACCGTAGCTTTCTTCGCCACCACCAATATAGGTTTTCTTGCCTTCGTTTTCACGAATTACGGCTGCAATCCATTTGAAACCGGTGTAGCAGTCGAACATTTCTACTTTGTTGCGGTCGGCTATTTGTTTAATAATTTCGGTTGTAACAATGGTTTTTACAATATATTCTTTGCCGGTTATTTTGCCAAGCTCATTCCAACGACGAATCAGGTAATAAATAAACAACAAAGCAGTTTGATTGCCATTTACCAGTATCCATTCGCCTTTGTCGTTTTTCACGGCAATACCCAGGCGGTCAGCATCCGGATCGGAAGCCATAACGATATCAGCATCAGTTTCAATGGCTTTTTTTACAGCCATATCCAGCGCAGCCGGTTCTTCAGGGTTTGGAGAAACTACTGTAGGGAAATCGCCACTTACCACATTTTGTTCCGGAACGGGAATAATATTGGTAAAGCCATATTCTTTCAATGCACGTGGAACGAGCATAACGCCAGTTCCGTGTATTGGTGTGTAAACGATTTTCAGGTTGCTGTTGCGTTTGATAGCTTCAGGCGAGAGAGACAAGGTTTTTATGTTTTCAATAAAAGCTTTGTCAATTTCTTCTCCGATAATTTCAATTAGTGCAGGATTGCCTTTGAATTTGATATCATCTACATTTGTAATTTTCAGTACTTCGGTAATCACATTCTCATCGTGTGGTGCAACCATTTGTGCGCCATCGTTCCAGTAAGCTTTGTAGCCGTTATATTCTTTGGGGTTGTGCGATGCTGTAAGTATTATTCCGCTTTGGCATCCCAGATGACGAATGGCAAACGAAGCTTCCGGTGTTGGACGAAGGTCTTCAAATAAATATACTTTAATACCATTGGCAGAGAATATATTAGCTGAAATTTCGGCAAACAAGCGGCTGTTGTTGCGGCAATCGTGACCAATGACCACGCTGATTTGAGGAACGTCAGGAAACTGAGCTATAAGATAATTGCTTAATCCCTGCGTGGCTGCTCCTACGGTATAGATATTCATACGGTTTGAACCGGCACCCATGATTCCACGTAAACCACCGGTTCCGAATTCCAAATCGCGGTAGAACGATTCAATCAATTCCGATTTATCTTCAGCGTTCATCATTCGGCGAACATCGTTTTTTGTTTCTTCGTTATAGTTTCCATTCAGCCAACCCTGAGCTTTGGCCATTACTTCGTTTAATAAAGTGTTGTTATCCATATTGTTAGTAGTTTGATTATGTTTTTTTGTTTGAGGGCTTAAAATTAGTATTTTTTTTTGAAAGTTGGAAATGGTAATATTTTTAGAAAAAACAGAGATTCCGGCAAACGAAATCTCTGTCAAATTTTAAAATAATTGGTTGATAATTAAATCAGGTATTGTTTTTCACAGCCCGATTTTATCAATAAATCATTGATTTCTTCTTTTAACCCTACCATTCTAAGCTCTCTGTCCATAAAGTAGCTGTTTAGCTCGTTTAATTGCTTCGAACGGTGTTCTAATTGTTTCTCTAAGTTTTTTCGTTCAGTAATGTCAATAATATTAACCAGACAGCTATTTAAATCTTGTGAAACAAGTGCTTCAACATGAATATATGCCGGTACATCGTTTTTAGTTTGCAATGATAATTCACAAACGAGTTTTTTTCTGTATCGGAAGATTTCATCCAGAAATATATTAAACAAACCAATTGAATAAGAGTTAATATACAGTCCGAAGCGCTTATTTTTTAAAAATGCCCTTTCTTTACCAAGTATTTCAGCTGCTATGAAATTCAAATCAATTATTTCTCCTACTTTCGAAAGTGTCAGATAGCCTGAGGGTGCAAAGTCGTATAAATCAGTATATTTCTCCATGGCTGTTTCGGCTATTTCACGCGCTTTAATGAGTTCTTCATTTTGCATTTCAAGTTCAATTTGGTGAACCTGTAATTCGTGTATAAGTTTCAGACTATCAGCCTCTGCAATAAAATCTGTTGAGTTTCTGAGAATCAATTCATCTTCAGCCTTTTGGCGAAGTTCTGATGATTCTGATTTGTTATTCTCTTTTGTTTTCATGATTTGTATAAATTATTTTCACGGAGTATTTCTATAGTCTTATTGAGTTCTCTCACCAGTTTCTTTCGTTCTGAAATGTCAGTCATTGTAAGTAAGCATTTGCTTGAGTCTTTTGATAATTGAGCATCAACCTGAACATACATTGTTTTATCATCTATATCTGTTTTGTGAAGTAAAAGTAATTCACAACTTACCGTTTCGTTGAGTCTGAAAGTCCTGTCCATCATCTGATTAAAAGTTTTCAAAGATTCATGCGAAATAAGAAGTCCGAACCGGGTATTTCTCAAATGATTACGTTCCTTACCAAGCATAGTAGCCGCCGAAAAATTCAACTCAATTATATCACCTTCTTTGGAAAGTGTCAGATAACCTGAATGGGAAAAATCATATAACTCTACATATTTTTCAATGGCTTCGTAGGCCTTAGCATGAGCCATTTTCAGTTCTTCATTTTGCATCTCAAGTTCTATCTGGTGAACCTCTAACTCATGGATGAGCTTCATATTATCAAATTCAGTCCTGTCATCGAGTGTCTGTTTTCCATTTTTCAACTCTTCTTCAGCGATAAGCCTTATTAGTGTTGCTTCATTCACACCTTTGTCCTGTTTTTTCATGGTTTATATAGGTTGTGTTGGCGGAGTAAATCAACTGTTTTATTAAGTTCAATTTCTAATTTTTTAGCTACGGTAATATCAATAAATGTGATGACAAGCCCATCAATCTTATCATCAACGGTCCGATAAGGCATAATGCGAACATTAAACCAGTTTCCTGCATTGGTTGTAATGGCAGTTTCTTTATAAACTAACGTACGCAATACTTCTTTAGCATGAGTTGCAATATCAGGATATTCGAGGTTATTTACGAGGTCGGTAAATGGTCGGCCAACATCAGTAGGTCGTAATTTTACGATTTTTGATAATTGCTCAGTGAACCGACGGATATTCAGTTCTTTATCCAGAAACAGTGTTGCAATATCGGTGCTGTTCAGCAAGTTAATCATATCGTTGTTTGTCATTACATAATCACCTATTTTACTTTGAAGTTCGGCATTAACCGTTTGCAATTCCTCGTTCAGACTTTGCATTTCTTCTTTCGAAGTAGTCAGTTCT
>CAIQOG010000590.1 GCA_903873355.1 uncultured Bacteroidales bacterium | reverse complement strand
CACCTTCCCAGTCGTTTTCATTTCCAAGACCCCAAAGAATAATTGCCGGGTGGTTACGGTGCTGAGCAATCATATTGGTCATCATGTCAAAACCTTGTTTTTTGTACTTCTCACCACCAACTCCGCCACGGCACCAGGGAATTTCTTCCCAAACGAGGATTCCCAGACTGTCACAGAGGTTCAGACAAATACGTGATTGCTGGTAATGCCCCAACCGAATAAAATTAGCACCCATATCTTTAATCATGATCATTTCGTCGCGGATTTGTTGTTCAGTCATAGCTGAGCCAACACCGGCATGGTCTTCGTGGCGATGGGTACCTTTCAAAAGTAAACGGCTTCCATTCAGCATGAAAGGACCATTATCAACAAATTCAAAATTCCGGAAACCGAATTTTTCTGTTTGAGTTTGAACGCCGGCATCAGAAGTCAACGTTACTTTGGCTGTGTAAAGATTTGGTTGAGAAGTCGACCATAACATAGGTTTTTTTACAGAGGAAGAATAAATGGTTTTTTCAGCATTTCCGGCTTCAATTTCCTGTGTATTTGATAGGATGGATTTTCCTTTCGGATCGAGAATTTCAATTTTCAATGTTCCTTTTGCCAGGGTCGAATTGTTTATTGTTTTCAAAACGACATCATATTTTCCCAAAACGCCTTTTGAATCGACTTCCGAGTTGATATTTACACGTTCAATGGATAATGACGGAACATAAACAAGGTTCAGATAACGATAAATTCCACCGTTAATATTGAAATCGGAAAGAGCCGACGGCAGCATTTCGGCATCTCGTGAATTGTCGCAGCGGATTGCAACCGGTATTTTTCCTTTAAATGTTTCAGCATTTTTAGTTTGCAAAAACGCGTTGACAGCATCGGTTATATCCAAAGTCCATTCATCGTATCCGCCAATATGTGAACCAACTTTGGTTGTATAAACATACACCTCGGTTTTTTGTCCTGCACCTTCAAAATGAAGTAATGTGCGACCGGCTGAGAATGGGTTTTTTACTTCAATCTGAGTACGATACCAGCCCGGTCCCTGATAATAATTCATATCAGGATCAACACCATCTGACGCGTTGAAACAATGGGGCAGAGTTACGTTTGCCCACACCGGCATACATTCGGGATTACCGGCTTTGACAATTGGTCTGACGGCTTCCCAGGGACTTCCCAGGTCAGTTTTGATAAATTGCCAGTTGTCGTTTAAACGGGTTGAAACGGTTTGTGCATTTGAAAAACTAGCTATGCAAATGCAGAATGCAATAAGCATATTTGTAATTTTTGTTTTCATAAAGTCAACAATTTAATTTTAATTATTATGAGGTATTTTATATTCAATTACAATATTAAAAAGTGGAATATCACTTGTGTTTTTAACGGCATGAACAATTGGGTCAGCATATTTCACCGTATTTGGCACCTGAATTCCTGAACCCGGTTTGGGAACATCATGAAACCGCGGGTCGGTAAGCTGAACCAGATTCAGCCTGACAACCACCCGTTGAGCATGACTATGAATTTCGCGGGTATCGTGTGGTGCCAAACGTTCTTCGAAGACACGAATATCGGCATCATCGTAAACCACAGTATTTTTCGTAGGCTCAATCCATTCTTCCGGCCGTTTTAGTTCCGGATGATTAAGTTTAAAGCCAACTTCGAAAAACTGACCGTTGATAACCTGATAAGTTTCTTTCGGTTGTAAAACAGCAATT
>CAIQOG010000589.1 GCA_903873355.1 uncultured Bacteroidales bacterium | reverse complement strand
AATAAATTTTTCAACCACTTCTGATAACAGTTGCAGTCTTATTTCTAAAAGCTCTATTTCATTGTTATAAAGAAAACAATCGTATATTTTGTTCATTTATGTTTTAGTTATTAATTTTGATAAACAAAGTTAAATCAAGCATCACACTATAGCTTTTGCAATGGTTATTTCACCATGAGTTATAACTTTATAAATTTTTTAATCCCAAAATTACTACCCTTATCAATCTTCACAAAATAGATACCTGAATTTAAGTTAGAAGAATCCACAACTGTTTTATCATAAATCTTTCCATTGAGAACAAGCTGACCGGTTGAACTCACAATTTCAAAATTATGATTTACATTATTTCCTTCAACTTCAATACTAAATTGATTGGATACTGGATTTGGATAAATTTTAATACCCTTGCTGTTTGCAAGTTGACTTTCAACATCAGTGTTGTTGTATTTCATTAATACAGCAGATGTATAGGGTTGCAAGGTGATTGAACCATCATAGATTTTGCTATCGGCAGTAATATACTTTCCTGCTAATGAAATGGTTGTCGGAGATTTTGTTACGTTATATTCAAACCGTATATCATTTGCATTTGTAAGCGTAATGGGTGACTTTTTGGAATGTGCATCCTGAAGTGAAAATGCTTGCCAGGATTCTAAGCTCATATATTTCAATCCTAAGGTGGGTTGAGAAACTTTAATTGTTTGATTATCATCCATTGGTCTGACATAATAATTACTGTCAGCAATGCCGAAAAGAGTTATATTATCATCGTATTTGGTGTGAAAGTATATTGCAAATTGGTTGGGCATCTTTGCAAAAAAGATATTACGTCTTAAAGATATGTCATGAATATAATCGGTAATGACATTTGAATTCTGTATATCCATGCCCGTTCCACAATTGAAAGTCGTATTATCAGTGATAATATCATTATGTGCCTTGTGTAATTTAATTCCAGAATTACCACTATTCGCCACTGTATTATTCGTAACCACTACGCTTGAACTATATTCATCTAAATAAATCCCTTCGGCAGATGAACCATAGCCAGGAGTTCCACTAACATTACCTATCGCATTTGTAATGATATTATGGTCGATGATTCTTGGACTTGTGATGGTATTTGACATATAAATGCCTCCTCCATCATTGAGCACCAAACAAACTGAATCAATATAATTGTAAGAGACGGTTGATCCTCCGGTATATCGCAAAGAAATACCATTATATCCTACTTTTTTAATCGTGTTGTAACTAATAACACCTCCATTACCGGGAAGATAAATTCCTTCGATGCCCTGTTTATAATTCGATTGTCCGGTAATAATTCCAATATTCGTAATTGTATTATTCGTTATGGTGGATAAAAAACCGTAATTACTATATATACCATTTGAATTACAATCCCTGATAGTATTATTATCAACTATACAGTTTGTTCCCGATCCAAGGTCAATACCATTATTCCCACAAAACGAAATATCGCAATTCAGGATATTACAGAAATCGTCTGCGCTGGTCAAATAAAGTGCATTGTTTATGGCACCTGTTATATTGAGATTATCTACGGTAATATAATCATAACCACCACTGTTGTAAATGATATTGTTTAACAAAGCTACCTGAACTACTTTCGTGTTGGGGTCAACGGCACCAAAATACATATAAAATTTTCGGGAAACCGGATCGTGATACCATTCTCCATAGCTTGTGAGTGTTCTTTTATCATTCATAATAAAATAACCAAAACCTGCCGTAGCATTCGAACCACTTCCTAAATCACTATATGTCAACAAAGTGCCGACATGACTGGTTATAGTGCCTCTATCCAGGGTCCAATTATTCTTCCTAATCGCAATGCCAGCTCCGGTCCAGTCTGGACTTGCCCCTAATTCATTGTCTGTTATTGATTTATTTGTTGCGGCTGATTCATAAGTTAGGAATCCGGTATCGGGATATCGTCCCATTCCGACTTGTTTGCCGTCGATAGTTACCATATTGGTAAGAATAGATGTGCTTATTGATTTTGAATAAATGCCACCTCCTTCGTTCGTCCAGCCGGAGGTAATGGTAGTAAATCCGGTAATAATTGGTTTAGCCCCTGTTCCGTAGGCACTGAGTGTGATAGGGCTTCCACTTGTACCCGATTTATTGATAGTAATCGTGCCATAGAAAGTATCGCCACGGTTAAAATAGAAAGTGCTTCCAACAGGTAATAATGAAAATGAATTGTTTACTTTTGCAATGCTTTGCCACGCAGTAGCAGGCGTTAAGCCATCAGCACCATCATCACCGCTTGCCGAAATATAATAATTAGTAGCATTTAGCTTGTTCGTAATTAATTGGCTTGTCAATAAAATAAAGAGGAATGATAACAGGGATTTATTTAGTGAACGTAAATTTCTTTCAGCTTTCATTTTTGCGAATTTGTGTTTGTTTTCTATTGAGAAAAAGTAAACAATAATGCTTATGTATTTTTATTTCGATATTTTAGCACGATATCAGAACTTCTAATTTGCTTTTGTGCTTGCAGTAACTGTTCCTCTTAAGACCTTGTTTTTCATTATTTTAAACGTATAATTCGTATTTGCCAATAAGCCAGTATATGTTTTATATTTTGCAGATAAATCGCCTGTTGTCAGTTGTGTAGTATCGCTTACACTTCCACATGTTTTTATAATAGAAGTAACGTGTCTGTTAGATAACCAGGATAATTTGACAGTAGCTGCGGTTATGTCTCCGGTATTTATGATATTAGCCGTTTGATTTGTAAATACATTTTCTAATAAGAAAATATTGGAGTAGCTGAAATCAGCAAACTTGACACTTCCATCTTTGCTCACCGCTTTTATTCTTGCATATAGTGTCGTATTACTGTTAAGTCCGGTTAAAGAAGCTTCAGTAGTATCTTTATTCATCACCAGGGTATCAATATTGCTTACAAACTTGTCGTAACTTATCTGGACGATGTAGTTTGAATTGGGAAGTGATGTCCAACCAAATTTCATAGCGAATCCTTCAATGTCGGCTGTTGGAGTATACATAATTAACTGAGGAAAGTCTAATTTCAGTTCTTCTTTTGGAGTGCAGGACTGAAAAGCATAAACAGGAATCATCAATAATAAAGTCAAGCTAATTAATGGAATGTAATTTTTCATTTGTGTTGATTTTAAAAACATTGAAAGAAATGGAAGAATTGAAAAGAAATAGTAGTTGGTAAACACAAGCGCTTTTGTTCCAATAAAAAACCGCTTGTGTTTAGAAAATAAATGAAAAGTTGTTATTTGATGAATTTACTCACCTTACCATTAATACTGATAATATACATTCCATTAGATAAACTACGTGTGTACATTCCGTTGGCTCTGGTTTTTTCGATAAGTAAACCATTGATACTGTAAAGCTCAATGTTTGACTCGCCAGTTAATGGAACTGCAATACCCATTGCGTTACGAATTATCGATACTGATGAATTCTCAACAGGATTCAACTTAGTATAGAAACCAAATTCCAAAGCACCCATTCTTGGTGTTCCACCTCTTGGGATATTACTATAATCAGCTGTGATACCTGCAATAGCTGTACCTGGTAAGGAAACTAATCCACTTGTCTGATAATTAGAAGCATTTGAACCACCTGCATTTGCAAATAATGGATCTACTACCAGACTATTCACTTCACCCGGAACAATAGGTAAAGCATTTAACTTTGACCCATAATATCCTAAATTACTACCCGCTCCGGAAACAAAATAATCATTGTTACTGCAAGTAAAAGAGCCAGTGCCGAGACCTGCGCTAGCATAAAGTGCCCAATGGGCATCCCATGGAGTTCCACCCATGGAGCGTGTACTTACTAAGATATTATTTTTAATACTTTTAATATAGGTCGATGCGTTGGCACTAGATATACAGTATGACGAATTAGCAGTTGTACTTAACTCGGTACCACCAATATATATCGTATTGAAATAAATGTTGGTGGTAGCAGTAGCTACCCCATTAGCTTCCAATATTCCCCATATTTTTGTTTGAAAATTACCTCCTAACGAAATAATATTGTTGTAGAAGGAAGAAGTGCTGCTAGCTGCTGTACTGACAATATAAATAGCTTCCATTACATTACTACTTGCAGTACTGTTGGGAAAGAATAGATTAGTAATAAAATTATTCTTTACAGTATATGTGCCACTTTGTAAGTACATAAGATGTAAATTTCCCCCTGAAGCAATAGTGCTATTTATATTCTCAAAGGTATTCCCACTGATGATAGTACTACCAGTATTCTGACCCCTTATACCATATAGAAATGCTCCACCTGCACTGATACTACCCGCCGTGCTGGTACTACCTATCGTGTTATTGCTAATTGTATGGCTGCCGGTACTTTGAATCCAGATTGCAAAGAAATAATTCACGAAATTATTTGTTGTGATAGAACCTATGGTATTATTATCAACTAAAAACGCCCCTGACCCTGAATTAAGCCTTATTCCAATTACATATCCACCGGCAGCTCCATCTGTAACCGTGATAGAACCGGTACCTGTTGCTGCACCAATGGTATTGCCCGTGCAATTTATGCCTCCCCCCATTGATAAAGGTGTAAAATCGACAAGCGAATAATTGCTCCAATTAATATTTTGGATGATATTATTTGAAACAGTGCTAATAGGTGTAAGCCCCACAGCAAGAGAAATGCCAATAAAAGCATTGTTATCATCAGCGTAAGCAATAGCAAAGGGGGTAGTGTTGGGTGCACTGGCAGTGTGGCGAGTTGTAACAAGGGTATTAACAAAGCGAAGCCAGTCATGAATAGCAACTGAAAAATAGAGCATAGATAGGGGATCTCCTTGCTTGCATCCGCGCATACTTTGCCCGACTAACATGGATCTTCCTTCCTTCGAGTTGCTACGGAGGTCACTGGGACGACTGTACAATTTCTTGAAAAGGTTGAGTAGACCGGGCGCGTATTTCACCAATCCGTCTGCGATGCTCCGGCGCCAAACTTGGTTGAAGGCACTGTGCAAGTCAAGGGTGAGAGTATGGTCGCGTTTGCGGAACGAGTTTTGTGCTAAGGCGGCCATGATTTCACAGCCGCCTGACGTGCCCACGGCAACCTGAAGTGGTTCGAGGAGTTTGCCTACGTCGGCCGAGTACTTGGCGTTCATGACTCTAAGTAGCAAACGTAAGAGAGAGTCACCAATCGCAATTGGACGGTAACCTTCCGTTTTTTTGGGTACGAAGAGTAGGCGCGAGGTATTCAGTTTTCGTAGGGCAAGATCATCAATGGAGCCACCTGTAATTGTAATGAGTAAGCGTCTTAATAGCCCAACACCAGCATTCCCATTCACTCCCGCTCCAGCCTTGATCGCATTGGATTCACTTTCGTATAGTTTTCTGATGATAAAAAATGTCCACCCAGACGCGCCTGCAGCGCTGATCATTGGCAGTCGGGAGATTGCAGCAGCTAAGTCCGCGTCTGTGAAATCAGCGTCGACGGTGTGATCTGGGGGAACAATATCGTCGACATTGTCGTGGGCATCACCTTCAGGATGGAACCGCGCAGCCTGTGCGATGAGCTCAGCTTGGGACATGGTAGTCGATTGGACATTTTCCGCGTCGGCTTCGATGGCACTCATCAGCGCGCCTAGACGCCCGGCACGGACGAGGTCTTCGGCCTTTGCCGAGGTGAGGCGCGAAGTGCCACGAGTCGGACGTCGCGGAAATAAACGGAGAGTTTCACGAGCTCGTAAAAGAACGGCAATGACAGGCGATACGCTGTCGTTCCAACTTTTCATGACGTTGCTCAGGTTCTCAGTGCCAACTCTGTGCAATCTCACGAAGAGACCAGGAAGAGTGATTAGCGCGTAGATCGCAAGCTTCTTCAAGCAGGCATCAGTAGCGGGATCGAGATGAATACGTAGGATAGTATCAGTGATTTGTCGAAAGCTTCGGACATGAGTCGGGTGCATGAAGTAGCAGCCCTCACTAAGCTCGGATGAGATACGATCAAGCTCCGCGAGCTGCTCCGCGCTGGGTTCACCGTCAAATGTAAAACCAAAGCCGTGCATGTTGTGAACTGGCACGTTTGCCACGACTTGATTTTCAGCATTCGCAACTGGTGCCGCTTGAATAGGGGCAGCGGGATTCCTTGGGGCTCCGCGTCCCCGACGACGGGGGACAGCGTTCGCAGCGGGCGCGGCAACGATAGGGGCTGCAGCCTCACCTAAAACTTCGGCATCTTCATCTGGCTGCACTTCATTAGGGTTAGCCACGTGAACCGGGGCATTTCCTGCAGCATGAGGCGCGGGAAAGGGCGCGATTGCTTGCAAATTCCCGTTCGGAGCCACAGCTGGGAGCTCGAGATTCACTGGCTGAATGTTTGCGACGGCTCTTTCGATGACATAGGCATTGGCTCTATTCTCGTCACCAAAAGTGTAGCCTGGAAAGAAATCTCTGTATTTTAATCCGGCTCTTAAAGCGACATCAACGTAATTGATGCAGCGTTTGACGTGGTTGGTGGTGGCCGCACCCCAGACGGAAACGTGGTTGTCGCATTGCACGCACCTGCACCATCTTTTGCGTT
>CAIQOG010000588.1 GCA_903873355.1 uncultured Bacteroidales bacterium | reverse complement strand
GACACGTAATTGATAATCTGAGTTGGATTATTTACATACGAAGCTTTTGAATAAATCAATTTTTTGTAATTAATGCTATCGTGCTGTGTAGCTCCTACAATACCGAATTTCACGCTTTCTTCAAGACTATCAACTCCCGAAACAAAGCCCGGTTTTTCCTGATGCATCCAGCTTCCTTTCAATGCATCGCGAATATCGTCACTGAATACTGCGATATTATCCAACTGTTTGGCATTCTTCTTTAAAGCGCGTTTTTCTTCTGCTAAAGGCGAACCGGAAGCAGTCCAGCCTTCACCATACATAAAAATAGTCGGATCAATTTTATCCAGCGAAGCACGAATAGCGTTCATGGTTTCAATGTCGTGAATTCCCATCAGGTCGAAGCGGAAACCATCGACATGATATTCAGTTGCCCAGTAAACCACCGATTCAATCATGAACTTGCGCATCATGGCATGTTCTGAAGCAGTTTCGTTTCCGCAGCCCGATGCATTTGACCACGTACTGTCGGCATTCTGACGATAGAAATAATTTGGTGCCAGTAAATCCAGGTTTGAGCCTTTACCTTTCGAAGTATGATTATAAACCACGTCCATAATTACACGAATGCCGGATTTATGAAGTGATTGAACCATTTGTTTGAATTCACGGATGCGGGTTACAGGATTGTAAGGGTCAGTGGAATAACTTCCTTCGGGAACGTTGTAGTTCAACGGATCATAGCCCCAGTTGTATTTGTTATCAGCAGGACGGGTTTCGTCAACTGAAGCGAAATCAAAAACCGGCAATAAATGAACGTGCGAAACTCCGAGTTCTTTCAAATGGTCAATTCCTGTGGCTTCGCCAAAAATATTTTTTGTTCCGTGTTCGGTAAATGCCAGAAACTTGCCCTTATTTTTAATTCCTGAATTTGGTGACATCGAGAAATCACGCACATGAAGTTCATACAGAGTAATATCCGTGTAGTTTTTCAGTGGAGGACGAACATCATTTTCCCAACCGGAAGGATTTGTTTCTGCAAAATCAATAATAGCGGCACGCTTTCCGTTTACTCCGGTAGCTTTTACCCACATACCCGGTGTTTCGTCGAGCCACTTTTCACCAACGCGCACCTGAAACGTGTAAAACCTGCCTTTCAGATTTTCATTCACTTTCAGTGCCCACGTTCCATTTTCCGAACGTTTCATGTCCAGTGATTTATAAGCACCGTCCTCATTGCCATTTTTGTAAAGCAATATTTTCACTTCGGACGCAGTCGGCGCCCAAACCCTGAAATTAGAAACCTGTGGAGTATAAGTCAACTCAAGATCATTCCCATCGTAAACGGGATAATCAGCGTAAGAAGCATATTTTGGAGTTGAATTACAAGCACTTAACATTACAGTCATGAATAATACCAAAAGTTGTGTTCGCTTCATAAAAAATTTGTTTTATAGTTTTATTCTGCAAAAATAATAACTATCAATAAATCAACACCAAAAATACTGAGTTTCTTAAAAAATATGAGTTGCAAACGTTTGATATCAATAAAAAAATGCCACAAGCCCCTAAAGGGGATGTGTAATTAGTTTCGTCTCTAACATTTCCAAAACTCTGAAAGTCCCCCTTTAGGGGGATTTAGGGGGCCATTCACTATTTAACTCCATTCCGCTTCAGCAACGCATCAATTGATGGTTCTTGTCCGCGGAAACGTTTGTAAAGAACCATTGGATGTTCGGTACCTCCTTTTTCAAGAATATTATGGCGGAACGAATCAGCAGTTTTTTTATCGAAAATACCGTTCTTCTCATATACCGAGAATGCATCTGCATCAAGTACTTCTGCCCATTTGTAGCTGTAATATCCAGCTGCATAACCACCTGAAAAAATATGACTGAACGTAGGACTCATGCTTGTTTCGGCTAATACCGGCAAAACCTGTGTAGAAACCATTGCTTGCTTTTCGTAGGCAATTACATCACCTTCAAACGGTTTTTCGATAGTATGCCACGACATATCCAGATATCCAAAACTCAACTGGCGCATGCAGAAATAAGCTATATTGAAGTTTTCGGAATCCTTGATTTTTTGTATCAGTTCGGCAGGAATTTTCTCACCGGTTTTGTAATGAACAGCAAAGCCATCCAAAAACTCTTTTTGTGAACCCCAATTTTCCATAATTTGCGAAGGAAGTTCCACAAAATCGCGATAAACAGCCGTTCCTGACAGTCCACGGTAAGTACATCGTGTCAACATGCCGTGCAAAGAATGACCAAATTCATGCAAAAAAGTTCTTACTTCATCATACGTTAACAACGCCGGCTTGGATTCAGTCGGACGTGTGAAGTTCATTACAATGGTAATATGCGGACGGCTGTCGGTTTTACCTTCCATCCATTGTGCTTTGAAATCGTTCATCCACGCTCCTGCCCGCTTTCCATCGCGTGGGTGAAAATCGGTGTACAACACAGCCAGAAAGTTTCCTCTTTCATCAATTACATCATACGCATCCACTTCAGGATTGTAAACAGGAATATTCGAATTCTTCTTAAATTTTATTCCATAAAGCCGTGTTGCCAGTCCGAAAATGCCTTTTTTGACATGCTCCAACTCGAAATACGGTTTTAGCATTTCATCATTGATAGCGAATTTCTCATCTTTCAGTTTTTCGGAATAATACGACCAATCCCATGGCTCAACTTTGAAATAGGCTCCTTTTTTATTGGCATATTCCTGAACAGCAGCATATTCCTTTTCGGCAGCAGGTTTATAAGCTGCAAGCAATTTATTCAGAAAATTATACACATTGGTTTTGTTTTCTGCCATACGATCAACAAGTTCATAATCGGCATACGATTTATAACCCAGCAAATTAGCTATCTTCAACCGTGCGTTAACAATCTTTTTCACATTCTCACGATTGTCGAATTCGCCTCCAAGCATACATTTGGTATTATAAGCCATATATATTTCGCGTCGCAAATCTCGATTATCGGCATATTTCATAAATGGCACGTAACAGGTAGCTTTCAGATTAAGCATCCAACCCGTTTTTCCAACTTTCTTTGCATTATTGGCAAGCATTTCCATAAAGTCAGCGGATAAACCACTTAAAAGATTTTTATCGGTTATCAACAGACTATAAGCATTCGTTTCTTTCAATACATTTTGTCCATATTGTAAGGTCAACAGGTTTAAATTCTTCGACAAATCGCGGTAAATGGCTTTATCTGCTTCCGACAGATTTGCTCCGTTATTGGCAAAACCTTCGTAAGTTTCTTTCAGCAACATTTGTTGTTCCGATGTGAGTTTCAGTTTGTCTTTTTGCAGATAAACTGCTTTTACACGGGCAAACAGTTTTTCGTTGAGTTTCACCGAATTACTGTGTTCGGTAAGCAATGGTGATATTTTTTCGGCAATGGCCTGCAATTCGTCATTCGTTTCAGAACTCATCAGATTATAGAATGGCGAACCAACTTTCGATAGTAACATTCCAGATTTATCGAGTGCTTCAATCGTATTTTCAAACGTTGCTGCAGCGGGATTATTAATAATTGCATCGATTTCGGCCGAATGTTGTTTCATTGCTTCCTCAAAAGCCGGGATATAATGCTCATTTTTTATTTCGCCAAACGGTATGGTTTGATGAGGAGTTTTGTACAGTTCCAGTAATGGATTTACCGCCTGAGAGGCAACAGCTGAAAATAATGCTGACATAAGTAATAATAGTTTTACGATTTTCATTTTGATTTAATTTTGTGAGTACCGAAATTAAGTAGTTGCAAATATTTAATGATATATTTTACCACAATAGTACACATAGGAAAAATGCTGAAAAAGACTTAGTTCACATAGGAAAAGTATCTGACGATACTTTTGCTCAGTCTGAAATTATCCCGATATTCGGGATAATGCTATGTGCCTGCCTGCGGTAGGCAGGTTCTTAGTCTTATCTCTTTATCTCAAAACTATTGTGGACTATGTGATAATAAACATATCAATAATAATTACCATTTACTTAAGTTAGTAAAAGATATCTGGGTTGTAATATTGAAGTCTACCGCTTGATAACCTTCGAAATACAGGCAGAATTATCGGTAAGTACTTTCAGAACATAAATACCTTTTGGCAAATCGGTAATATCCACCACCGAACTCTGAATTGCACTTTCATTCTGCATCATAATCCTTCCGTTCAGATCGGAAATATACCACGATTTAAGATTCTTATCATGAACATTGATGTAAAAAACACCGTATGTGGGATTTGGATAGATATTCACATATTGATTTTCCGGTGTAGAAGTTTGCAAAATAGTATCATTAAACTCTAAATAACTCAACTGAATACTTTTAGCACGACGAATAACCGATTCGCCATTAAAATTGAACGGAATAAATGATGTTGTCAGTTCACCTTTATTTCCTCCCCAGAATTCATATTTCGACTGGATTGTATTTGCATTATTGGCAATAATATCGGAATAATTAATAGAAACTGTATTGCGCCAGTTTTCATAAATCGGCATTGATTGCGATTTTTTCAATAATACGTTGTCAGAATCGTAAAGATAATCATACCTTACATCGTTAGTCCAATACATAGTTGCCCAGTGTTGATAAGATTCTGAAAGCAGCTGACTATTATCATCATATTCATAGTCAATGCGTTGCGAATTCTCCCAGGCTGATATTCCATTATTCCATATTTTGTTCTTCTGGGTTTTTACCAGCGAAGTGTTTGGATAGTAGAACCAGTTTATAGAATCTGAATTAATCCAGCCGGCAGTTGAATACTGTTTGGTAAGTTGCGAAACCAATAAGTCATTCGAGTATTTGAAAGTTGTAACCAACTTCGAAACTAAGGTATCAGCCTGATAAGAACTGATAATAACGGAATCAGCCTTTGAAACGGATTTATACCGGTAATCGGTTTGAGTAACCAAATGCCAGCCATCAAAATTATTATTGTATTCTTTGCGTGACGAAAGTTGATTCTGACTGTAGCTAAAATCTGTTTTACGAACGGTAAAAGGCGAGCCATTGATGTAGACATTATG
>CAIQOG010000587.1 GCA_903873355.1 uncultured Bacteroidales bacterium | reverse complement strand
CTTCATTAAACCTGTCGCCAGTGCTGCTAACGGCAGTTACTCCCGAATATACAGAATATAGAACTAAAGAGGATATTATTTATTACTCTACCTGTGATTCTTCCACGGGCGTTATATTTATTTACCGGTACGATCCTGGCAGGTTTACTCTTCAACTGGTGCAGACAGAGTATGTATCTCATGATTATGCAATTGTTGAAAATGTCACTGGCTGTTGCACTGATGATAAAGGTAATATAATCTTCTTTTACGGTGTTTCTCCGCGCGGGGTGATAGATCACGAATACTCAACTATTCCGGGTGTGATTGACGACGTAACCAACATTATTCTGAATCTGAAACAAGTTCGTTTCAAACAGATTGTTGAAGATATTGAAAATGAAAAGGTAACCATCAATGTTAGCGGTGCATCAGCATTCAAAGCAGGCGATATAGGTAAGTATTTTACCGGATTTGAGGTGTTGAACCCAAAACTGGTTATTTGTGAACTTGACCCAACAGCTAACTTCACAATTGATATTACTGTAAACAAAGGTCGCGGTTATGTACCTGCTGAAGATAATAAAGTGAGCAACTCTGAACTGGGAGTTATTCCTATCGATGCAATCTTTACACCTATTCGTAATGTGAAATACAGTATCGAAAACTACCGTGTGGAGCAGGTTACCGACTACGAAAAATTAGTATTGGAAATCAGTACTGATGGTTCAATTCATCCGAAAGAAGCTTTGAAAGAAGCTGCAAAAATTCTGATTCATCACTTCATGTTGTTTTCTGACGAAAAAATTTCGATGGAAATCTCTGAAAGTGAGAGCGGCGACGAATTTGACGAAGAAATTCTTCACATGCGTCAGTTACTGAAAACCAAACTGACCGATCTCGAACTTTCAGTTCGTGCATTGAACTGCCTTAAAGCAGCCGATGTAGAAACATTGGGACAGTTGGCAGGTTTCCACAAACACGATTTGTTGAAATTCCGCAACTTTGGTAAGAAATCGCTTACTGAATTAGACGAAAAATTAGAAAGCCTTAATCTGTCCTTCGGTATGGATATCGCTAAATATAAATTAGATAAAGAGTAAAGAGATGAGACATAATAAAAAATTTAACCACTTAGGCCGCAAAACGGCTCACAGAAAGGCGATGTTGTCCAATATGGCTTCTTCTCTTATTCAACATAAGAGAATTGCTACCACACTTGCTAAAGCAAAAGCTTTACAGGTTTACGTAGAACCACTTTTGACTAAATCGAAAGACGATACAACGCACTCACGCCGTACCGTATTCAGCCACTTGCAGAACAAAGAAGTTGTAACTGAGTTGTTCCAGAATGTATCACAGAAAATAGCTAACCGTCCGGGAGGTTATACCCGTATTTTACGTACAGGTTTCCGTTTGGGTGACAACGCTGAAATGTGTATCATCGAGCTTGTTGACTATAACGAAAATATGTTGAAAGAAAAAGCAGCTAAGAAAGCTTCACGTACACGTCGTGCGGGTACTGCCAAGAAAGCTGAAGCTACTCCTGCTGCACCAATTGCTGCTCCAGTAGTGGAAGAGGCTGTGGTTGTAGAAGAAGTTATAGTAGTTGAAGAAGCTCCAGTAGTAGAAGAAACTGTAGCTGAAACTCCTGTCGCAGAAGAATCTACCGAAGTAGTTGCCGAAGCAGAAGAAGCACCAAAAGCAGAATAATAAATACCTTTTTAATAAACTGAAAAGAGGAACAAGTCGTTAGATTTGTTCCTCTTTTTTTGTTCTTAAAATCACATTCTTTGATACTTATGTTTGACTTTGATACAATATAAACCAGAAAACAAAAATTACCAAAAAAAATGCACCCTAAAAGTATTTGTATAACTTTCAGGGTGCAGTTCAATAACAAACAACCTTTTTTATTATGAAGAAAATTTATTTCTGTAGTAGTTCAATCACGCATAAAATGAACAGATAACTTGTAAAAAGAATCATTGTAGTTTCAGCGTAGCTTTTAAAAAGTGTTTTCATAACAGTAAATTTTAATTTATATCGTATTTATATAAAAATCAACGGTTTTTCTTATTTCTGTAATAGCTCAATCACGCATAAAATGAACAGATAACCTGTAAAAAGAATCATTGTAGTTTCAGCGTAGCTTTTAAAAAGTGTTTTCATAATAGTATATTTTGAAATAGTTAGTATTTGTTTTAAACAACATTCTTTCTTATTTCTGTAATAATTCAATTGCACATAAGATGAACAGATAACTTGTGAAAAGAATCATTGTAGTTTCAGCGTAGCTTTTAATAAGTGTTTTCATAATATTCTGTGTTTAATTGTGTTTGAATTATTAGTCTTAAATCACATTACAAATATATAATATGATTATAAATAACTGAAATTCAACAACATGTAGTAATGAGTGTAATCGCATGTAGTAATTATTCCAAATGATTTTATGAAAAATACATATATGAATATATTAGCCAAAATATTGAATTGTAAACCTGAGATATGTATAAGTAAGTATCAGAAAATCAGATGAATACGGTTTGTGGTAATATATTTTAGCTGTAAAAAATGATTATAATTTTATGTATTTTGTAGTTATATATACAATAAGTATTGTAATTTATTCCGGAAATATTCCTGAATTTTAATTTATTCAGACGGGAATGGATTTAATCTCAGCAAAAAAGAAACATAAATTAAATATAGGCACGCTAAATATAACATATAATAACACAATATTCATGAGAAAACGTAAAATTCACGTCAATATATTTAACTGTATTGGAGTTTTTTTGTGAAAATAAAACTGATTATTACGAAAAATAGGGTTAAAATTGAATGCTAAATCACGTTTTCAGGAAAAGGCCATATTTTGGTTGTATTGTAAAATGAAAATAGATAGTGGTCGAAGTTAGGACTTTATGTGTAATTTTCCGGGAATATTTATTTGATGTGATAATTCTGATAGTATGTAATATCCACACTTGTCCCGGGTTGGTGGGTTTGTTTTTACTGACTTCAAAAAAAACGGTGATTATCTTCAAAGACAATCACCGTGTTCAGTGTTTTATTGTTGGATTATTCCCAAATGGCTTTTCCTAGAGGAAGTATATTGCGTGCATAGGTTTTATTAAGCAGGTTAGCCCCGGCAGCATAGAATCCAAGCAGTGAGATGAATAACTCACTCCAGGCAGCTACTGTGTGCCAGTATTCGCCCATGCCAAATGAGTCTAATGCCAGACCGATAAAAAGAATGTCAATAAGTACCAGAATGGCAATCAATACTTTGTTTGTTTTTAGTGCCGCAATACTAAGAAAAACAGATAGAATAAAGTAACCCACAAATGCAAATCCCAGTTGGTGAACATCCACGCCGGTTTTCAGTGTTTCGCCAAGTACTCCCATTTTTATCATCCACGACATAGCTACAGAAATCCAGAAAAAACCATAAATTCCAAAAGCTGTTGCACCAAATAAATTATTGTGTTTAAAGTCGTAAACACAAGCCATTAATTGTGCAAATCCTCCCATAAAAATTGCCCATGGAATTACCAGTGAAAGTCCGGTGGTTAAACCAAGTTTCTGAGATGCTGCTACAAGTGTTACCATAGCAAGTCCTGCCAATCCGAGTGGTGATGGATCTGCCACTTCAATACGTACATACGTTCCTTTTTCGTGCATAAATATGTTATGTTAAGTTTTAAAATTGAAGTTACAAAGGTACAATAATTCAGGCAAGCCTCAAACATACAGTTGGTTAAGATGATTAGTTTGTCTGATTTGTTGACTGAATTTTGATAATAAATCGAAGATAAAAGGAATATTAATACAATTATTACTTTTTTTAGTGTCGATTTGGTTATCCGAAGCAAATTATTTACTTTTGCTAAGCTTTAGATAACGAAAGAATCGTAAATCAAATTCTAAAATCGTAAATTGTGAAAGATGGCAGCATTTAAACGCATATTGTTGAAACTGAGCGGTGAATCGCTTATGGGTGAGAAGCAGTATGGCATTGATGAGAAACGACTGGGCGAATATGCTTCGCAAATTGCCGAAATTGTTGAAATGGGTGTACAGGTTGGAATTGTCATTGGCGGCGGTAATATCTTTCGCGGTCTGAGTGGCACTTCCAAGGGATTCGACCGCGTTCAGGGTGACCAAATGGGTATGCTGGCAACAGTTATCAACAGTCTGGCTTTAAACTCTGCCTTGCAGGCTTCTGGCATCAAATCACGTGTGCTGACAGCTATCCGGATGGAACCTATCGGTGAGTTCTACAGTAAACAAAAAGCCATTGCCAGTCTGGAAGCCGGCGAAGTGGTGATTCTTTCGGCTGGAACAGGAAATCCATTCTTTACCACCGATACCGGTTCATCGTTGCGGGCTATTGAAATCGAAGCGGATGTGATGCTGAAAGGTACCCGTGTAGATGGTGTTTATACCGCCGATCCTGAAAAAGATAAATCAGCTACTAAATTTACCGAAATTACATACGACGAGATTTATAACCGCAATCTGAAAGTGATGGACTTAACTGCCACCACCATGTGTAAGGAAAATAACATGCCAATCTATGTGTTTGATATGGATACCGTTGGTAACCTGAAAAAGGTAATGCTGGGAGAAAAAATCGGAACATTAGTAAGAAATTAGAAATTAGTTTATAAAGTAAAAAGTTCGTAAAGTAAAAGGTTAGCCCTTTATAAACTTATGAACATTATAAACTTTAGGAACTTTCAAACTCTTCAAATCAACTTTACAAACTTTATAAACTTTCAGACTTTATAAACTAAAGATATATTATGCAAGACATTAAACCATACCTCACGCATGCCGAAGAAAACATGGAAGCAGCATGTTTGTTTTTAGATGAAGCGTTAGCGCATATTCGTGCCGGTAAAGCAAATCCACGTATTCTGGACGGAGTAAAAGTTGAATATTATGGTGCGCATGTGCCAATTTCAAATGTTGCCACCATTACCACACCCGATGCAAAAACCATTTCGATTCAACCTTACGAAAAAGCGTTGATCCCTGTGATTGAAAAAGCCATTCTGAATTCTGATGTTGGTATAACTCCAATGAACAATGGTGAAACCATTCGGTTGGGAATTCCACCGCTTACCGAAGAGCGTCGCCGACAGTTGGCAAAACAATCGAAGGCCGAATGTGAAGATGCAAAAATCTCAGTCCGTAACGCCCGTCGTGATGCCATAGAACACCTGAAGAAGCTCGTAAAAGAAGGACTTCCTGAAGATATGGAAAAAGATGCTGAAGGAAGTGTGCAGAAGATACATGACAGATTTATCAAGAAAATTGAGGAAATGTATGCTGCGAAAGAAAAGGAAATAATGACAGTTTAATAATGTACAATTGAATAATCTGCAAATTACAATTGGAAGAATGTTTCAGTCATCTCATATTATTGGGATGACTGATGTTTTTTAAATATTAAATTATGTTGAAAAAATACATTTTTGTTTCTTTCCAATTATTATTTGCGGCTCTTGTATTTGCAGAAGAAAAATCAGATAGCATTGTTTCACGCCCAAGTCTGTTTATCATTCCCCATGCGTCATATCAACAGGAAACAAGTGTTGCACCGGGAATTGCCTATGGTTATTATTTTAAAAGCAAAGATATAAGCTGTATAAGTTCCATATCAGGAAGTGCTGTTTACACTTTTCTTAACCAGTTTACGTTCAATGTTACACCAAAAATATTTTTTAATTCAAATAAGTGGTATTTATATTCCAATCTGAATTTCAGGAATTATCCTGATTATTATTTTGGGGTAAGCAATAAACAGACTGAAGTCAAACAGGGTTTCACATCTCAGAACCTATCATTATTATTACAGCCACAGTATATCATTTCAAAGCATATTCTTATTGGCGGTTCGCTTTCGGCCAGGTTTGAAAGAACTTTAACCGATTCAACTTTCGAAAATAATAAGATGAAAATATTTAGCAAATTCGGCAGCGATGGTTGGAGTCCGTTTTCAATTGTCAGTCTTGGGTTGGTGGCAGCGTTTGACAATCGTGATAATCAGTTTTATCCAACTAAAGGAGTTTTTGCAAAAATGTCATTGTCGGCATCAAAATCTGGATTAGGAAGCAACTATTCTGTACAGGAAATCTTGTTCGATATACGTCAGTATATTCCGTTGTTTGGAACACACACTCTGGCGTGGCAAATTTATTGTGATGGTGTTTTAGGAGATCAGGGAATCCCTTTTCAGATGTTGCCTACCGTTGGTGGACGTGATTTG
>CAIQOG010000586.1 GCA_903873355.1 uncultured Bacteroidales bacterium | reverse complement strand
CCGGTTTGGAAGAAATACATTACCGAAGTGGTGGATATGTACGACCAGTTCAGCCGCTATCATGGCGAAGATGGTGTGGTTATTATTTATGGTTCGATGTACGGAAATACCGAACTGATGGCCGAAACGGTGGCACAGGGTGTTGCAGAAATGGGAGTGAAAAATATTATCATTCACAATGTTTCAAAAAGCGATCCAAGCGTTATTATCCGTGATGTTTTTAAATACAAAGCTTTGATTGTGGGCAGTCCCACTTACAGTAACGAACTTTTCCCTGAAATAGATTCCATTCTGCGTAAAATTGAAATTCGTCAGGTGAAAAACCGCGTTTTTGGTTGTTTTGGATCGTTTACATGGGCAAGTGCTGCTGTAAAACGCCTGAAAACATTTGTGGAAACCATGAAATGGCAATCAGCCGAAATATCTGTTGATGAAAAACAGGGACTAAAGGAAGGAAACTATCTGGCATGCCTGGAACTAGGACGTCAGGTGGCAGTTTTGATGAAAGATTTGGTTGATGAACCGGAACACTGCGTGTGAATATAGCGGTAAGCAGTAAGCGGTAAGCAGTAAATAAAAGAAATAAACTCAAAAAACAGCAATATGAATCAGTATTCGGATTTTAATGAGAAATACAGAGAAAGAACGAAAAAGTTTGCGGTTTCTATTATTCTGTTTTATGCTAAATACTGTAAACAAACTGAGGAATTAAGGGTTATAGGTAAACAGTTGTTGTGATCTGGAACTTCGGTTGCTGCCAACTTCAGGGCCTTCACCCGCGGCAGATCAGAGTCAGAGAAATTTTCAAAACTTTGTATCGTGGTTGAAGAAACCGACGAAACACAATTTTGGCTGGAAATAATTGAAGAGGCTAATCTGCTGGAAATAAACACTTTTCAAAATCTGAAAAATGAAGCGGATGAGCTCATTAAAATCTTTACTGTTACCAAAAACAAAATGAAAAACTAATAACAGCTTACCGCTTGCTGCTTACCGCTTACTACTATCAATATGGAGAAATTGACTCTTATTACGCCAACATTCTTATTTTCAGCTATTTCGCTGATTTTACTGGCTTATACTAACCGGTTTCTGTCGTATGCCCAGCTCGTACGTACTTTAAAAGACCGATACATGGAAGATCATTCGGCACTGACTCATGCACAAATTATGAATTTGCGCAAAAGGCTTTATCTGACGAAGAATATGCAACTTTTCGGGGTGGTTAGCTTGTTACTTTGTGTTGCTACCATGTTTTTGATTTATATAGGATTGCAAGATATATCAGCTTATGATTTCGGGTTGGCAATATTGTTTTTAATTTTATCCCTTTCCCTTTCTGTTTGGGAAATTCAGATTTCGGCTAAATCGCTGGAAATTTATCTGAGTGATATGCAGAAAGGCAAAAACCTGAAATCAGAATAACAATACAAAAATCTAATGACTTTATGACACTTTTCTATTGTCCAACGATTTCTACTGATACGGTTCTTTCGGAAGAAGAGTCTCAGCATGCTGTAAAGGTATTGCGATTGCAGGTTGGCGATGAGATTTTGGTTGTAGATGGAATTGGCGGTTTTTATAAAGCACGAATTACGAATCCACACCCGAAACACTGTGGTTTTGAAATTGTTGAATCACGAAATGACTCAGGTAAACGTGATTATAAACTCCACATTGCTATTGCTCCGACCAAAAATATAGAACGCTTGGAGTGGTTTATTGAAAAAGCTACTGAAATTGGTATTGATGAAATTACGCCAATTGTTTGTCGGTTTTCGGAACGTAAAATTGTAAAAGAGGAACGGTTGGAGAAAATCATTGTTTCGGCTGCTAAACAATCGGTAAAAGCTTTATTTCCCAGATTAAATCCACTTTGCACATTTGATGAATTGCTAAAAACTCAATCAGCATCTCAAAAGTTTATTGCTCACTGCTACAATGAAGAAAAAAGACTTCTTCAAAATGAGATTCAAAAGTTAAAAGACATTTTGATTTTAATTGGACCTGAAGGTGATTTTAGCAAAGAGGAAGTAGAGAAAGCTATATCACTTGGTTTCGTGCCTGTTTCATTGGGTGAAAGCAGATTGCGAACCGAAACAGCCGGAGTATTTGCTTGTTCTACAGTTGCAATTATAAATCAATAATTTATCTGGTAAATACAAGCTTTTTTCCATTCGACATTTGCGGACTATACCAATAACCTTCGTCCGAAAATCCCTTTAAATCTTCAATGTCTTCAATCTGGTTTTGAATAACAAAACGAGCCATTAAACCACGAGCTTTTTTTGTATATATTACAATCTGCTTTAGCTGGTCGTTTTTGTATTCATAAAATTCGACGTCAATAACCTTGATTTTCTTGTTTTTCAAATCAATTGATTTAATATATTCGCTCGAAGCAAGATTTAAAATCACATCGGGTTTACCACTAATTTCAATAGCTTTCAGTATAGATTTGGTAATTTTTTTTCGCCAAAAATCATATAAATCATTACCATTTGCATTCTTAAGTTTTGAACTGACTTCCAGTCGATAGGGTTGAATTAAATCCAATGGTCGGAGAATTCCATACAGTCCTGAAAGAAGTCTCAAATGATTTTGAGCATAATCAAATTCTTCAGTTGTAAAAGATTTGGCATTTAATCCACGATAAACTTCACCATCAAAAACGAAGACTGCCTGTTTTGCATTATTCAGACTGAAAGGACTGTGCCAGTTGAAAATCCGGTCGAAATTAAGGTTGGTAAGATTTGAATTTATATCTAAAAGCCGACTTAGCTCTTCTTTATTCAGATTCCGTAGTAATTCTATGAGTTGACCTGCTTCCTTAAGATATTGCGGCAAAGTAAATTCCGAAATTAAGTTTTCGGGTTTAAAATTCATTATTTTGGCAGGTGAAAGTAGTATTACCATTATTTTATTTATTACTGAAAACAATTCAGACGTTTTTTTGTTTAAAAATGAAAATATAATATGTAATTGAAACAATTGAACTAACAATTTAAAAAACCCTCATGAAAAAAACATTGATTCTCACATTAGCCCTAAGTTTGATTTTTAGTTTTGGTGTGAATGCACAAACTGCTGAAATCAACAAAAAGAAAGATGAAGTAAAAACTGAAGTAAAGAAAAATGCAGACAAAGTAAAAGATGCAGCCAGTCAGGAAGTTAGTAAGGTAAAAACTAAAGCGAAAAAGAAAGTAGATGAGACAAAAGCGACTATACAAAAGGAAGCAGCAGCAAAAAAAGCGGATGTTGAAAAAACTGCAAATGAGAAAAAAGAAGTTTTAAAAACCGAAGCTGAAAGCAAAAAAGACAGTTTAGAGAAGAAAGCAAAAGAAGAAGCTGAGAAACTAAAAAATAATACGAATTCTTCGGTGAATGATATTAAGTCAAAAGCAGGAAACTTGTTTAAATAAATATTTTACTTTTAAAAATTACAAAACGGGCTTACCAAAAGGATAAGCCCGTTTTGCATTGAAAAATACGTACTGTTATTTTCCTGATTCCAGCAACAAAGTTCTGGTAGGTTGATCACATACCTCAGATGGACCATAATATTGAACAGGTCCGGGATAAACATAGCTTGATTTTTCGTCAGCCCAATCTTCACGTTGTGAAGCAAAAAACCTGAAAGGAGCACCATCAAGCAAAACCAGCGCTTTCTGAATAACCGGTTTCATTTTTCCGTGACGTTTTTCCATATTCATCATCATGGTAATAGGCACACCTCCTGCAATCCACTCGGCAGCAGGATCTGTCAGGTTGCGAACTGATGACATATAGCCAGTTTTTCCTTCCGAAATCAAAACCGAAGCAGTATAACCCAATGAATAAGTATAATCGGCATCAAAATTTGATGGAATTGCGCAACGTCCCTCGTATCCGAAGAAGTGGTTTATAGCTGCAAATTTACCGTTATATTTTTTCACTGCTTTTAATTGAGCCAATCGTTTTCCTACCATTTCAATCAAAAGTTTTTCAGTTTCAATTAGTGAAACCTGTACATTTCCGTGTGGGTCACGATCCAGTGTTAGCTGTTTGGCTATTCCCTTTGGTAAGCTACGGAAAATTTCACAACTTCCAGGACTTAACATCCCTTTTACATACTCACGTTTTTCTTCATCACCATTCAACGCATTGAAATCATCATTGCTTGCCAGTAAATCATTTAATTCTGAAATGAGGTTTTTCATGGCCGGAATAAATTCAATCAAACCTTCAGGAATCAGAATTGTACCGAAGTTTAAACCGTGTTTTGCACGATGAACAACCACCTTCACAATATCTTCAACCACATCATTTAAGGTCATATTTTTAGCTTCTACTTCTTCAGAAACAATACAAATATTTGGTTGACTTTGCAGTGCGCATTCGAGTGTGATGTGCGATGCCGAACGTCCCATCAAACGAATAAAGTGCCAGTATTTTTTTGCTGAATTCGCATCACGTTGTATGTTTCCAATCAACTCAGAGTAAACTTTACAAGCTGTATCAAAACCGAATGAAGTTTCAATCATTTCATTTTTAAGGTCACCATCAATGGTTTTAGGACATCCTATTACCTGAATTCCTGTGTTTTTTTGTGAATAGTATTCGGCTAATACACAGGCATTTGTGTTTGAATCGTCACCACCAATCACTACGATTGCATTGATTCCCAGTTTTTTGCATATTACAGCACCTTTTTCATACTGCTCTTCTTCTTCGAGTTTGGTTCGCCCTGAACCAATTATGTCGAAACCACCGGTATTGCGGTATTCGTCAACAATTTCTTTAGTTAGTTCGATATATTGATGATCAACCAGTCCGCTTGGACCGCCCAGGAATCCGTACAATTTATTCTCAGGATTCAATGCTTTTAAACCATCGTAAATTCCTGAAATAACATTGTGTCCACCGGGTGCCTGACCACCAGAAAGAATTACACCGACTCCTACAACAGGATTTTGTTTCTTTACTCCCGGTTCAAATGTAATTAATGGCATTCCATACGTGTTTGGAAATAATTCTTTAATTTCTGCCTGATCGGCAACAGATTCAGTTGCAACTCCTTCTTTAAGTACCACATTGCTTTTTAATGCATTTGGTAATTTAGGTTGGTAGCTGGCACGTGCAATTTGTAAAGGGCTTTTGGTCATTGATTTCATTGTTCGTATTTTTATAATAGTTTGATATTCAGACAGATGTTTTTGTGAGAAATTGTATGCAAAATTAATGAAAAAAATCTGGAATACAAGTAAAATGAATGTTTCGATTTTGTTATAATTTAAAAATTTATCTATCCGCCATGAAACAAAAATGCTCAAATCGATAATTGATTTGAGCATTTCAGAAATTTTTCGCAACAAGATTTAATGTGAAGCAACTGCTTTAAATTCTTCGCCTTCGTAAAGTGGTCCGGAGGGTTTTGAACCAACAAAAGAATAATATACCATATAAATATTGATTTTAGGGAAAATTATAAATGCAAATATAATCAGTTGAATTGTGTGATTAATTATGCTTTTACTCCTTTTATTTTATAACCTTTATATCCAAACAAAAATACTATAAAAAAACAACATAATGGGACAAAGAAACCAATTTGCATTGAACTAACATCGGCAATATAACCCATTAAAGCTGGAAATATAGCACCACCTACAATAGCCATTACTAAAAATGATGATGCTCTTTTAGTATGACTTCCTAAGTTTCGGAGACCAAGTGCAAATATAACTGGGAACATTATGCTCATAAAGAAGTAAATTAGGCAAAGTGCTATGATAGAAATTGCACCTAATCCTGCAATAACAAAACCCGTAAGAATCATGCATAACAATGAAAATGTTGTTAATAATTTATTCGGTTTAAACCATACCAACATTGCACTTCCAGCAAATCTACCGATTGTAAATAAACCCATTCCACAAAAGGCTAAAATTAGTCCTGCAGCAGTTTTATATAGATTGTCATTCAATGGACTTGAATTTCCTATTAAATGCAAAACGCTGATTAACAAGTCATTTCCAATAACGGTTTTTGTTTCCATTGACTTAAACAGGTCAAAAACGTAATTGATAAAGAAACTATTAATTCCAGTTTGAGCTGCCACATAGAAAAATTGTGCAAAAACTGCAAAAACAAAATGTTTGTATTGAAAAATAGATTTATAGGCTACAGCAGCATCTACCTCTTCTGATTCCGTAAATTCAACATGCTCTGCTACAGCTTCATTTATTTCGGGAAGTTTAACTTGTGTAAAAAAGATAGCTAATAATAAAACTACAACTCCAATTCCAACATAAGGTATGGCTAGTGATGCAAATGGGTCATCTTTAGGGTCAGTTGCTCCAAACAAAACCAAACTTCCAACCAAAGGCCCCATAATCCATCCAACACCATTAAATGATTGTGATAGGGTCAATCGTTGTGCTGATGAATCTTTTGGTCCCAAAACTGTAGAGTATGGATTTGCAGCTGTTTCAAGACAAGTTAATCCCAATGCAATGATAAATAGCGCAGTAAGAAAAGCCCAAAATTGTTGAATATGTACTGCTGGAACAAATAAAAATGCTCCAAAAGCATAAAGTAATAATCCTAAAATAATTCCTTTTTTATAGCCAAAACGTTTCATAAACATCCCCGCAGGTATTGCCATTAGAAAATATCCTCCATAAACTGCCGCTTGAACTAATCCAGATTGAGCTTTAGAAACGTGTAGTATATCCTGAAAATGTTTATTTAAAACATCTAATAAGCTATGGGCAAATCCCCATAAAAAGAATAGACTCGTAACTAGTATAAAGGGTATTAAATAAGATTTGCCCTCCTCTGATTGAAAAATTGATACTTTTTTGCTCATTGTTCGAATTGTGGTTTTAGAATTATTATTTGACTGTGCTGAACTGTGCTGCAAAGATAGAATTTGCTTTGAATATATAACTATCAAAAAATTATGTTGTTCAACATGAAATTGTTGAAAGTAAAAAAAAAGGAATCATTTTTTTTTGGAAATTAGTGAATCCGAAATCTTTAAAAGAAGGTTTATTTGGTTATTTCACCTTTCAAATCCCACAAATCTTCCCAGCCTTTAGCTGCTTCCCACGTAAACACCTGACCTTTAATCAAACGGCAGTTTTTATCGATTTTCGAAACAGCCACCATTTCTTCTTCAGTCAACGGACCTTCGGTGATACCTTTCAGATTGTTGTACATTTTATCGGTTTTTACAGAGAATGGAATGGTGATCTGACCACGTTGCACTGCCCATTTCAGGCAAACAACAGCCGGATGAACTCCAAGTCGTTCAGCAATAGCAACGATAACCGGATCTTCCATGTCCACAGTATCTTCCGGTGTTTTATCACGTACCGGACGACCAGGCGAGCCAATCGGACTGTAACCAATTACTTCCACGCCATTATCTTTCATGTACTGATACAACTCAGGTTGTTGGAAGTGTGGGTGAATTTCCATTTCGTTCAATACCGGTTTAATTTTACAATCACGCAAAATCAGTTTCATTTTAGGAATCGTCACATTTGAAGTTCCAATGTTTCTTACCAAACCGGCGTCAACCAAACTTTCCATTTGCGCCCAGGTTTTCATATAATCGGCATGAATATAAGGTACAGCATCTTTTTGACGGGTGCTTACATCACATTTTGGTGGGTGGAAGTTCGGGAAAGGCCAGTGAACCAGATACAAATCGAGGTAATTAAGTTGTAAATCGGCCAAGGTTTGCTTGCACGATTCAACTACCTGTTTGTGTTTGTCGTTCCACACCTTTGAAGTAATCCAAAGCTCTTCACGAGTCACAATTCCTTCGGCAAAAACTTCCTGTAATGCAGCACCGATTTCTTTTTCATTGCCATAAACTGAGGCACAGTCGATATGACGATAGCCCATTTTTATAGCCGTTTTCACTGCTTGCGCAATGGTTTCGGCATCGTAATTGTCTGAGCCGAATGTTCCCAACCCAATTACCGGAATTTTATCGCCGGTATAAAGCGTTTTAAAAGGAACTTTTGAAGCATCTATTGTTTGCATGTAATTAGATTTTTTGATGTTAGAACCAAGAATCAAGACTAATATACGACTCCGGTTCAATGGTAAATAGTAATTGAAAAAATGGTAAATCTTACTTGATTTCTTCGTCAAAAACAATGGCTACTTTACCACATTTACCTTCGGCCATAAGCGAGTATGCCTCAGGTGCTTGTTGTAACTGGAAGCGGTGTGTAACCAAATCTTCAGGGTGAATTCCCCAGCGTTCGATACGCTCAACCAGTTCTTCCATGCGCCAAATGGATGTTACCCATGAACCGTAAATGGTTTTTTGATCGTGGATAATGTCCGGACTTGGGTTGAACTCAACAGTTCCACCTTCACCAATCATTACCATTTTTCCCCACTGACGGGTAGCACGGATACAAAGTTGACGGCCTGAAGTATGACCTGAGCAATCAACAGTACGCTCATAGCCTTTTCCGTTGGTTGCAGCCATTACTTTTTCCATCACGTCTGGTCCTGACACGAATACTTCATCGGCCAAACCAAGATCTTTTGCAATCTGACAACGCTCTGCAACGGTATCAACACCAATCAGTTTTTGAGCACCCATGGCTTTAGCAAGCATCAAAGCAGCCAAACCAACTGGGCCAAGACCGGTTACCAACACAGCATCGTTACCACAGATACCAATTTTTTCCAAACCTTCGTACACAGTACCAAAACCGCAGGCAATTTGAGCTCCATCGGTATAAGTAAGACTGTCCGGCAAAAGAACAAGGTCTTTTTCTTCGGCAATCATGTACTCAGCCATACCACCATCGCGTTGCCAACCGTAAGCTGCACGCGATTCGCTTTTGCACGAAATCATGTAACCACGACGACAATCGTTACAACAACCGCAGCCCGAAATGTGGTAAACCACCACACGGTCGCCTTCTTTGAAACGTTTCATGCCAGGACCGCAAGAGATAATTTGCCCCGCTGGTTCGTGACCACAGATTTTATTTTGATATCCTTCTGGACCTTTGCCAAGGTGTTCGCGATAGATAGCGCGAATATCGCTACCGCAAATAGTAGATGATTTTACTTTGAGCAGAACTTCTCCATGTCCGGGTTTTGGAAATTCTACATCTTTGAAAACGACGGTGCTGTTTCCCGGTAAATAAGCAGCTTTTGATTTAAATGACATTTTAATATGTTTTTGGTTGATTGGTTAATCAGTTCATCGGTAAATAGGTTCATCAAATAGTAAGAACCTTTACTTTCTATATCTCAGCTATTTAACCAATGAACAAGTTAATTGTAATCCAATATTCAGCATGGCGTTACTCCTTTTTTCAGAAGAATATTTCCGTATTTTGCTGTCTCGCCTGTCATAACTACAGCGAAAGCTAATTTTGCACGGTCATAAAAAGCAAAACGGTCGATACGTTCAATGGCAGGTGCATTTGGATTTGTGATGCGAATACTCTTAAGGTACGATTCTTCAACGGTTGGATCAAGAGTATCTCCGGGAACAGCTGCCATCATGGCCAATGGATGTGCAACGTAGGCATCAAGTTCAAAAAGCGGTAAAATAGCCGCTAACAATTCAGGGATGCGAAGTCCATCGGCACGGAGTACGCGTCCGTTGAATGTTTCGCCTGGAAAATGAGCATCAGCAAGAATAATTTCGTCGCCATGACCCATACGTGCCAAAACTGATAACAGTTCAGGACTTACTAGAGGGGAAATTCCTTTTAACATAAAATTTGATTTTATTAGCACACGTGTGCAATGGTTTATGCTTGTTTAATAATTAACACGATTCTCGTATGATTAATTGAGATTTAACTACTTTGACGTCGTTTATATTCAACGAATTTTTATCAGAAATTAATTTTTCAAGTAATTCGAATGAAAGCTCAGCAATTTCAGTTTCAGGTTGTTCTATTGAGCTAATCTGAGGTTGAATAATTTCAGAAGCCAGAATGTTTCCAAAAGTAATCAGTCCCAAATCAGCAGGAATATTTATCCCTCTTTTACGAGTTTCAAATAAGATTCCCATAGTCAAATTAATTGATGAACAGATAATTGCGTCGGGTATGTTTTGTGAATAAACTAAATCCGAAAAGATTTTTTTTCCTAGATCCATCGTAAATTCATCAGTCGTAACTATGGGGTTTATATATTCCAGTTCATGTTTTTGAATAGCTGCAATATATCCTCTGTGTCTGTCTCTGAATACATTAATTTCGGTAGCTCCGGTAATGTGAGCAATGCGTTTATATCCTTTATTGATAAGATGTTCAGTTGCAGAAAACGTAATATCAAAATTGTTTACCAAAACTTTTGGTGAATTAATATCTTCACAAACCCGGTCGAAAAATACAAAAGGAATTCCAAACTTTTCGAGCAGTCTGAAGTGGTCGCTGTTTACTGTGTCTTTCGCAATGGAAACTATAACTCCGGCAAAATTGTGTTGTATGATTGTGTTGATTATTTCTTTTTCCTGCAGGTATTTTTCGTTCGACTGGAAAACTGAAATTACATAACCCTTTTCATAAGCCAGATTGGTGAGTTTACTTACAATATCTGAAAAAAAACTGTGATTGATGTTCGGAACAATTAGCGCAATAGCATTATTGCCGGTTCCACGCAACTGAACAGCATTCATATTTGTTTGATATTCATGTTCCTGAGCATATGCCAGCACAATGTCACGTGTTTTTTCATTTACACGAGGGTCGTTGCGCAATGCACGCGAAACGGTTGAATGATGGATACTCAACTCCCGGGCAATATCTTTTATCGTGATTCTTTTCTTCATATTTCCAAAATACAAACGTGTGCAAAAATAATTATATTTTATTTCTGTCGCAATCTTTTAAAATAATTTATGAATAATAGAACGGAAAATTTCGGTAATTTTGACATTAATATTATACATGGAAATATTTCTTCAAAATATGTTTTTAAACATAACTTTCAACATATATTGTTCAACAAATACCAACTATTTTTGCAGCACAGTTCAGCACAGCTAAATTCATGGAGATCAAGTTCACTCATTCAACTTCAAAAATTAAATCATTGGCTGATGGCATAAGTATGTCTATCATGCAGGGGAAATTGAAGATGGGTGACAATTTGCCATCGATTAACGAATCAAGTTCGATTCACAAAGTTTCGCGCGATACAGTTTTTAAAGCATATAATGAATTAAAGAAAAGGGGATTAATCGATTCAACACCTCAAAAAGGGTATTTTGTTACAGGTGAGGTAAATCGCGTTTTACTTCTGCTTGATACCTATTCAGCATTTAAACAAAATTTATATCACCGGTTTGTAGCCAATTTGCCAGTCAACTACAAGGTGGATTTGCTGTTTCACCAATACAATGAACATTTGTTCGAAACTATCGTGCGTGAAAGTGTCGGAAGCTATAGTATGTACGTTGTTATGAATTTTTCGAATGAGCATTTTTCAGAGGCATTAAATTCAATTCCGAACAATAAGCTACTTCTTCTTGATTTTGGCAACTTTGAAAAATCTTCATATTCATATATATGTCAGGATTTTGAGAAATCGTTTTATGATTGTCTGAGTTCATGTCGTAATTTATTAAAGAAATATAGAAAATTTTCGTTTGTTTTTCCTGAAGAACTTTGTCACCCGATTAGTGCGATTGACTATTTTGTGCGATTTTGCAAGGAAAATAATTTGTTTTTTGAAGTATTTCGTAAAGATTCAGACTGGCATGGAGTTGAAGCAGGAACAGTTTATCTATGCATTCTACCTGAAGATATGGTGAAAATTATTAAAGATGCAGATTCTGCCAGACTTTCTGTTGGAAGTGATATTGGATTGATTGCATATAATGATAATCCAATTCTCGAAGTAATCGAAAATGGAATTTCAGCTATAAGTATTGATTTTGGTTTAATGGGCGAAAAGGCCGCCAGGTTTATAACTACAAAACAACCAATACAAGAATATTTACCTACGGAGTTAATTATAAGAAACTCTATTTAAACACTGACTATTTTTTTTAATTATAAAACAGCACAGTTCAGCATAGTAAAAATACAATAAAAACAAACACTTTAAAATAATAAATCATGAAAGCAGGTTCAATTGCAGGAGAATACACTTCAACTGCACAAATCAGAAATGAAAAAAGCGGTCGCCTTCAGGGTGACAATCCAAAAATTGGTATTCGTCCAACAATTGATGCCCGTCAGGGTGGCGTGCGTGAATCATTGGAAAATCAAACTATGAATATGGCTCTCAATCTGGCTAATTTCCTCAGTTCAAATTTAAAATACAGCGATGGCACTCCTGTGGAATGTGTAATGGCTGATACAACAATCGGTCGCGTTGAAGAAGCAGCAGCTTGTGCCGAAAAATTCAAAAAAGAAGGAGTTTCTGTAACTATCACCGTTACGCCATGCTGGTGTTATGGTAGCGAAACAATTGATGTTGACCCACATACTATTAAAGCAGTTTGGGGTTTCAACGGAACAGAGCGTCCCGGAGCAGTTTATCTAGCTGCAGCATTGGCCGGACATAACCAGAAAGGGTTACCGGCATTTGGAATTTATGGTCGCGATGTTCAGGATGGTGGCGATAATTCAATCCCTGCCGATGTTCAGGAAAAATTATTGCGTTTTGCTAAAGCTGGTATCGCTGCAGCAACGTTAAAAGGAAAATCCTATCTTTCAATTGGCTCAGTATCAATGGGAATCGCAGGTTCTATTGTGAATGCTGATTTCTTTCAGGAATATCTTGGAATGCGTAACGAATATGTTGATATGAGCGAAATTCTACGTCGTGAGAAACTCGGAATTTATGATCCGGAAGAATTCAAAAAAGCGATGGATTGGACAGTGAAAAATTGCAAATCGAAAGAAGGGAAAAACACCAATCCTCCACACACAACGAAATCGCGTGAAGTTCTCGATCAGGAATGGGAATTTGTGGTGAAAATGACATTGATTATTCGCGATTTAATGATTGGTAATCCGAAACTTCGTGAACTCGGATTTGGTGAAGAAGCCTTGGGGCACAATGCTATTGCTTCCGGTTTCCAGGGACAACGTCAATGGACTGACTTTATGCCAAACGGAGATTTCTCGGAAGCAATTCTGAATACTTCGTTTGATTGGAATGGTATTCGTGAAGCATTTATTGTAGCAACCGAGAATGATTCCTTGAACGGTGTGGCAATGTTGTTTGGTAAATTATTAACTAACACTGCTCAGGTATTTGCTGATGTACGCACCTATTGGAGTCCTGAAGCGGTTGAACGTGTAACCGGTCATAAATTAAAGGGATTGGGCGCAAACGGTTTGATTCACCTAATCAACTCAGGCTCTGCAGCATTAGACGGTAGTGGCGAGCAAACAATTGATGGCAAGCCAGCGATGAAACCATTCTGGGAAATTACAGAGGAAGAAGTTCAGAAAACACTGGATGCAACAACCTGGTATCCGGCCGAAGGTGAATATTTCCGTGGCGGTGGATATTCTTCAAACTTCCTGACAAAAGGCGGAATGCCCGTGACAATGGCTCGTATCAACCTGATAAAAGGTCTTGGACCGGTTCTTCAACTAGCTGAAGGATGGACGGTTGAAATTCCTGCAGAAGTTCACAAAATATTGGACGACCGTACCAACAAAACTTGGCCAACCACCTGGTTTGCACCACGTTTGACAGGTGAAGGTAAT
>CAIQOG010000585.1 GCA_903873355.1 uncultured Bacteroidales bacterium | reverse complement strand
CGTACATCGCCCTGTGGTCCGAAATAAGCGGGATAACCCGAAGCAGAGCCACTTTTCGGATCGCTGCGTTGTGCTCCCGCCCCATGTACGTCGAGCAAAACACCATTCATCTTTCCCTGCGCTTTTCCAAAGGCAATATATACAGCAGCAGAATAAGGATTCATTCCATCCAAATGACTTGTGCTTGTCCAGAAATAAGGATATTGACCCGACACACCATCCGGATCGGTAATCATGGTGGTAGAAAACAGCGGATTGATGGCAGGCGAATTGCTATAGGAAGGGCTGCGGTTATAATCCACCAGACTCTGCAACTCTTTGGCATTAGGCAATCGCCAGTCGGAATAACCTGCCAAACTGAGGTTTTCGGCATAACTCAGGGCATTCTCCCAGTCGCGCGACACGCCGTCGTCGGCTTGTTGCCACATAAGTCCCGTGGCATTGTCGGTAATGGTGCCATCGTTGTTGTTCACAAAATCATTTGTTCCGTAACTCGTATTGCCCCGCACCATTCTGAAATACATCGTGTTGGGAGTTGAATTTCCGCTTCCGGGCTTGTATTTGGGATATCCTTTTATACGTCCGTCGATAAAATTCACACCGAAAACCGTTGAATCGCCCGACATGGTTAAGCCTTTGTACTGTGTCGACGACCAGGTTTGAGCATCAATCTCACGTTCACCAATGCTGGTGTCGCCAAGCGGTTGATTAAAATAGTCGGTGTTAATGAATTTGCTAATGGCTGTTGCACCCTGCACCGAACCTGTAAACAAAATCAACGAATAAAGTTCTTTGATAGTAGGAACGCGCCAATCTTTGTAGCCACCCAGGGTGAGAGTATCGGCCTTTTTGAAAGCAGCACTGTAGCTCATTTTTGAGCCCATATTCTGCTGCCACATTAAGCCCGTTACATTGTCGGTAATAGTTCCGTCGCCATTATTTGTGTACGACGGTTCGTTGCCCTGATAGTTCGCATCCTGCCCATAAAAAGCATTTCCGGTGCCGGGTTGCGAAACAATGGCTGTACTGCTGTAAAATTCGTGAACTCCTGTATCTACTACGGGATAAGTCAGTTTCTGACTTTGAATTGCTGTGCCGGTTAATGCCAGTATTCCTGCCATTAGGCTTAATCTGATTGCATGTGTAGTTTTCATATTTTGATGTTTTAAATTTCAAAAGCGTATATCAAAATAAATTCCAAAAATATGAATTTCCAATAGCTTTCAGTGAATCAGCCGAAACTGTAAATGGAAAGCAGCCTTTGCTAAGTGAAAATGGAAAATTTAAAAGAATTATTCAATATGTGAAAAATGATTTGTATTTTTGGAACGGCAAAACAAAAATAAATTTATTGAACTGTTCTTACAGGCAATATTAAGAATATATAAGCACTTAGGTGACGATATAAAGTGTTAACACCAATTTTAAAAAATGAAAAGAAACATATACATATTGTTCATTTTTGCGACTGTTTTATCGTATGGACAAGCAAATAACAACAAAAAAGTAAAGAAGTCGACTGTGTCAAGTTCAACTAATAATATCTGTAACAACATGAGAACTCAAGCAATTAAAGACTTAAAAGGAGGAAAATACAAATTATTTGAATTTGGGGATGTTTCGTCTCCTGACACAAACGCTTTAATCTTGAAACAAATAAAAATCGAACTCATTTCTGGAGGTTGCAATGCAACACAAGGTATTAACTGTTATAGAGCAATTATGGATAGTGCGATTAGAAAAAAATATCAAAACAAGATT
>CAIQOG010000584.1 GCA_903873355.1 uncultured Bacteroidales bacterium | reverse complement strand
GTAACCCTGAGCCGAAACCAAATCAATGATTTCAAAGAATATGTGGATGACTGGGATACCGGAAACCAACATACGTTTGAATATAAATCAACGCCTATTGCTTATTCTCCTTCGGTGATGTGGAATAATGCTTTCACTGTGAATTTTGGACAATTTGAGGCAAAACTTTCTGAGCAATACGTTGGAAAACAATACCTGGACAATACCGGCTCAGACGAACGCTCACTGGATGCTTATTTCGTGTCTAATCTGAGACTTTCATACGGATTAGCCCTGAAAAAATTACGCGGAATTGACTTTTCATTATTGGTAAACAATCTGACTGATAGTAAATACATAAGCAACGGTTGGTCATACTCTTATTTTTATGGTGGAACCCGAAACAGTGATTTAGGATATTACCCTCAGGCCGGAATTAATGTTTTGGCCGGAGTGACTATTAAATTGTGATACAATGATATTTAAAAGAAAGGGAAAAGAAGCAATTCTTTTCCCTTTTTTTGTGACTTAAATACAGGTTCAATAAGGTTAAATTAAACAATTTACGGGTTCAATTATCGTTATTGATTAAAATTAATTATTTTTGTATATTCATACTATGAAATTTGTTTAAATGAAGAATCCTAAACTGCTGATTTTATTGCTTGTTGTTGTTACGGTTAATGCTCAGTCTTACCGAACCCAAATCATAAATTCTAATATAAAAACCCTTCAAATTGGACTTATTGGACAAAAGTTCAGTTTGCCGGTAATAGAATTGAATGGCTCGGATGTTTTACAGGTGAGTTTCGATGAAATGTCCCATGGCGCACATGCTTTCAGCTACAAAGTTATTCATTGCAATGCCGACTGGACTGTTTCCGACCTCAATACTACCGAGTATCTGAGTGGATATTCAACCGCAAATATAACCGATGTCACCAAATCGTTGAACACCACATTTCTTTACACGCATTACGCTTTTCAGTTGCCAAATAGTGATATGGGTTTCAAAATATCAGGTAATTATGTGGTGCTGATTTACGAAGATACCAATGTGGAAAAACCTATTGCACAGGCCTGTTTTTCTATATTGGAATCGCGTGTGGCTGTAACCGGGAATATTCGTGGAAATACAGATACTGAACTCAACGGACACTTGCAACAACTCGATTTTGAAGTCGCATTTAATGGTTATCCCGTCAGAGAACCTGCCCGTGAAATTAAGGTCGTGGTGCGTCAGAATAACCGTATCGATAATCAGGTTACTGATCTGCAGCCAAGTTATTTCTCTGCTTCTTCTTTGAGTTTTATAAACAATAAAGCATTGATTTTTGAAGGTGGAAATGAGTTTCACCGTTTTGATATATCATCCATTTATGCTGCAGGTGAAGGTGTTGCCGGAATCCGTTACAATAATCCGTATTATGATGCATATTTGTATGATAATAAGGTTCAAACAATACATATTTACACTTCAGAAATGGATGTAAACGGGAAATTTGTAATCAATATGCAGAATGCCCAAAATATTGATACTGAAGCAGATTACATGTTCGTTCATTTCAATCTTCCTACCAAACAACCGTTCTTTGATGGCCAGCTATTTCTGGGTGGTGAGTTTAATTACAACCAGTTAAATGATGCCGTGCGGATGAAGTACGATGGAAAAACTGAGAGTTATACTCAAACGGTTTTACTTAAACAAGGTGGTTATAACTATCAGTACAGGTTTGTTCCCAAAGGTGAGCAAAAAGCATCAGTCGACAAGGTTGATGGAAGTTTCTGGCAGACCGGCAACGAATATACGGTTTATGTGTATCATCGTCCGTGGGGTGAACGATATGACAAACTGGTGGGAGTCAAAGTAATTCAGTAGAAAGTTCATAAAGTTTAAAGTTCATAAAGTTCAAACTCGTGTAATTCGAAATAATTAGTAAAATTCGTACTAAAATGAAAGTATACAAATTCGGGGGCGCATCCGTTCGCTCAGCAGAAGGAATCCGTAACATCGTAAAAATTGTATCGGGTGTAAATGAGCCGCTTTTTATTGTAATCTCGGCCATGGGAAAAACCACCAATGCAATGGAGGTTATTCTCGAACAGTTTATGAAAGCCAATCATAAGGCTTCATTAGAAAAACTAGCCGAAGTCGAAGCGTATCACTACGAAATCATTTCAGCCTTGTTTGTCGACCCTGAAAATGGAAAAGATGCTGTAAGTCCGCTTTTTGATGAACTGAAAAAGCTCATTGCTGAAGGAGTTGGTGATGATTATGACCGTTGGTACGACCGACTCGTTTCGTATGGCGAAGTGATTTCCACACGAATAATTTCAGCTTATTTAGTTGAATGCAGAATTCAGAATAAATGGCTGGATATGCGCGGATTGTTGGTGACCGACAGTAATTTCCGTGAGGCTAACGTGAAGATGAATGAATCACAGATTCGCTTGCAGAAAGCTGCTGATTTCCAAAAAAACCGGATTTATATCGGGCAGGGCTTTATTGGTGCTAACATAAAAGGCGATCCCACGACGCTTGGTCGCGAGGGCTCGGATTACACAGCTGCTGTGGTTGGAAATTTACTGAATGCAGAAAGTGTTACAATCTGGAAAGATGTTCCCGGCATTCTGAACGCTGATCCACGCATTTTTGAAAACACCGTGCATATTCCCGAACTGACTTATCTGGATGCAGTGGAACTGGCATACAGTGGTGCTCAGATTATTCACCCAAAAACTATCAAACCACTTGAGAATAAACAAATACCGTTATATGTTCGGCCGTTTGGAAGTCCGACAGAAGCAGGTTCGGTAATTAAAGCTACAACCCAAAAACCGATTGATGTCCCCGTACTTATTTTGAGAAAAAACCAGGTTCTGATTACTGTCCGTCCGCGCGACTTTTCATTTGTTTTGGAAGAAAGTCTTTCGAAAGCTTTTGTGATTATGAACAAACATCGCTTGAAAATCTCATTGATTCAAAGTTCGGCAATCAGCATCTCGGTATGTGTCGATAATACACGCTATCTGGCCGATGCTTTAGATGAACTCGGAAATGAATTTAAAGTGAATTACAATGAAAATCTTGAACTTTTAACCATACGTGGAATAAACAATGAAATTGTGAATCAAACAACCTCAAATCGTGAAATTCTCCTTTCGCAACGAACCCGTCGAACCGGAAGATTTTTGATGAAAGAATAAGTTTACAAAAAATATTTTGAAAGTTTTTTGAAACGGTTGCAATAGATTTGCAACCGTTTTTCATTTCTGAAAGTTTTTCAAAAATGTATACATATCTTAATTTTGTAATTAATAAATTAAATGTAAAAATTTGCACAAGTCTGCTCAACCTGTGCAGTTTTTTATATTAAAACACCCTGATGTTGGTGCCTATAGAAATATTTTACTGTAATTAAAGAAATTTTTCTCTAATTATTTTGCGGGTTGATTATTTTTTTGTACTTATGCACTATTAAAATAAATATACCATGATTAACGATATTTTACATAACGAATATGATATCGAAAAAGACGAAGAAATCATGAAACGTCTGAATGATATCATCAATGAATGCAAAGACAAACCGG
>CAIQOG010000583.1 GCA_903873355.1 uncultured Bacteroidales bacterium | reverse complement strand
TTATTATTATTTTGTATTTTGGTATTTATCTTAATTCTTGTGTGTGGATTCTTACAATTTATTCAAATAATCTCTTGTTTCGTTAATACCATCCCGCATTCTATTACGGAAAATCAGATTAGAAGACACATGATAAATGGTATCGTTGGATGGCTTTTTAAAAGAATATTTTAGATTAAAATCATGCGTTTTCTTATCGTACGAGTTTGCTCCATCAGCTTGAATTGTAGCCTGTCCAGATACTTGCTGATACGAAATTCCGGAAGAATTTACGGTTAGATTAAATTTCAAAGGTGTACTTACAGAAGAACCGGTAAGTTTCATCGAAGTAGTATATTCGGCAATTGGCGCAGTTACCTGAACTGTGAATGGGGCTAGTGTAACCATTGACCAGGCCTGATCATTACTCTCGTTTGCAAAATTTTCAACTACGGTAGAACCTACTGAAGTACCATTCAATTCTTTTGTTATGGTATTTTTGTATAAGTAATACCCTTCCGTGCCTGCGATGTATTTTACCTTAATTGTCACTGAATCGTTAACTATATTAATTGAATCAAGCGAAGTTGCAACAATCTTAACGGGTATTGAAAATTTGCCTTTCAAAGCCAACGGATCATTCAAAAATTTCACTGAATCAAGAATGATAGGAAAGTATCCTATAAACGATCCTTTAGGAATAATGGCCTGTGCAGTTCCATCTGTTCCTAACAACGATGTGTAATTGTAATAACCGGTTGGCATCAGCACATGAGAAGTATCAGTGAGTGCAAATGCTGTAGTTCCTATTTTAAAATTGACAGTACGGTCAAAATCGTTGTGAAGTGCACCTGCCATAGCTGCGCCAATTCGAAATTGTAATCCTTCACCTACAACTACAGTACGAGTATAATCTTTCAATGAAGCAAAATAAGCCATGTTTTTGGATAATTTTGCATCTAAATAGCTGTCATCATAAGCACAACTCGATAAGGAAGTCGCAATTATTGAAAGGATTAAAACTGTTTTATTGAGTTTCATATTCATAGTGATTTTAATTCTTAAAATATTAATATCCTGCATTATTTATTAAACTTGATGATTTCAAAATCTCACCATAGGGTATGGGCAAATATGGGGAGCGGAAACTACGATTCTCCAATGCAGAAGTGGAATAAATTCCGTAAACCGAATAAGTCAACGGTGTTAAATCGCTTTTCCCATTACACCAACGGCGTAAATCCCAGAATCGGTGATCTTCGAAACAAAGTTCTAATCGGCGTTCGTTTTTCACAAAGTTCAGAAAAGTAGTATTATCTACCTTGTTACCAATAATATAGTATTTGTCTTTGGTAGATGGGCCGGACCCAAAAGCCCGTTCACGAATTCTGCGAATTATTTCTTTTGGAGTATAAGTATAAGTTGTACTATTCATATCTCCTGTTGCCATAAACACTGCTTCAGCAAAGTTTAGATAAAGTTCAGGTCTTCCTAACAGTATCGATGCCATTGTAGTTGTAACTGTAGGAGAAGTAAAACGTACGCTCGGATCGAGTAGCTTTTGTAAATAAAAACCCGTACGGGTATTGTTGATTTCGAAACACTAAGCATCAGATCCTCCCGAAGCTGAAGCAATAG
>CAIQOG010000582.1 GCA_903873355.1 uncultured Bacteroidales bacterium | reverse complement strand
CTGCTCCCTGCCGGAGAAGTATCAGCGAATGAGGTTGCCTTGTGGCTGAGGCCAGCTTAGAGGGTATCGTCTGAAGGGTGAAGCATATATAACTTGCTGGCGGCATAGGCTGCTGCCAGGGCAAATAAGATAAGGGTGCCGTTACCGATGGGGGCGGCGGGAGCATTCGGAGCCAAGTTGGTTGATGCACCATGGCTACCCGGCGGTGGTGGAGGAGGTTGTGACCATACTGAGGTCAGCAAGGTAAAAAGAAGAAGACTTAATAACGATGTTTTTAGGATATTCTTTTTCATAGTGCTGTTTCTTTAATATTATTGATTAATTATAACCGTATAATTGTATAAGCCTTTGTCAGTGCGGATGCTTAACACATATACCTCAGATGCAAGATCAGAAACCGACAGCGATTGGCTGGAGGTTGCTGATAAACTCAAAGGGAAACTGCCTGTTTACGTTGTTTAGCAATGCAGTGCCTTTCTGAGTATCCAGCTAGTTTACAAGAAGCAGTTTGTCGTTGTTTTAATACCTGAATTCCGCTCACGGTAGTCTACGGTATGCCGAGATGTTATCTTTTCACTATACACTTTCCACTATTTGCAAAAAATATGATACTGTATAGTAAAAGTTTACAAGCAATTGAGTAAGCAGAATAGTTAAAAAGTGGTCACTACCTGAGGCCGGGTAAAGGGTGGGGAAGAGATATATTCGCTTCCGGAGTATTACCTGGGGGAGTAGGGAGAAAAGTAGGGTGAGTGGGATGAGTGGGTGATTCAGCAGGCAAGTTGGATAAACATTTTGCTGCTATTTTGGTAATGAAGGTACTTAATTTGGGCACAAAGGTATAGCTTATTTAGTAATAATAAGCAAACTTAAATTTATTTTAGTATAAAACTCGGAGCGATGCTGCCTCGCGAGGGTTTGCAAGGGAGGGCTTTTGTACAGTAAGGGCGCGTGCTATAAACGCGCGCAAATTGGGGCAAAAGGTATTTTATTCTTGTGAAATATACATCTGTCAGGAAGCGGCTTCTTTAGGCGGATTGGTCCGTATGACCCGCTTTTTCAACTGTTTCTTACGCATTTGGATGTATGCACTGAATTCCTTACGCTCTTCGTCGGTCCACGGTTTGTCTAAAACAGTGAAATCAACATTTTTAGGTTCTCTGATCAGTCCCATCGTTATTTTGTAAAGTATTGATTAATTAATCTTTTTGCAGCCGGTGTTTCGATTATCATTTTCGTTCCTTTAAAATGAGTTGCATACAATGTCAGCTGGTAATGCCTGACCAACACTGACTTAGCATCGAAAGCCAGATAGCCGTCATATCCTTTGTCAAACGAAAGTTTGCATGCAAAAGCCACTAAATTACCAGGAACACCGGAGTAAATTTTTGTTTAGCCCTTGTTGAACTTTGCACTTTCAATCAGGTGCATATAAATATGGTCGCCCTGATCACTTAAACTGATCAGGCCCTGAATGATTTTCGGATTATTCTTTATTACAAGTTTGTATGTTTCTCTGTCACTTAGCTTTAGCTGTTCCTGCCAATTAAATTGCCAAACAGCCTTGTTTATTTGTTTGATGTCCTTACCGGAAAGTTGAAAAATATCTGTATCAAAAACATCACCTGAAACCGCATTCTCAATGGAATTGGTCAATTTGTCGATCTCAATATCAACTAATATTTTTTTAGGTATTTTCACTAATCAAAGGTACAAAATATCTGTTAAATTATGGTTTGCTCAAAGCATAAACCTTTCAGGTTTGAACGGAACGTATGGCTTTTCGCTGGCTGACTGGAATAGTATTGCCGGTTTGTTAAAGGGATAAGGGAACTGACCCACTGAAAGTTTTTTGAGCAGGAATGGGGTTGGACGGGGAACTCACCCCCTGCCCCCTCTCTTTGAAGGAAAGAGAGGGGGGTAGACGAGGGGCTTTTTTGTTGGCCTCCTAACTTTGAAGAATGGGGGAACTCACCTCATGAAAGTTTTTCAATCAGGAATGGGGTTGGACGAGGAACTCACCTCCTGACCTCTTCGGGAGGGTTGTTGCGACAGGGGTTAAAAATTAGCGCAAACTCAACGGCCGTCGTTTCAAGCGCGACAAACTTGATTTGTTTTATACCTGACAAACGTAAGATAATATCAATTAATATAAGTTATAACTTATAAATTCACTATATTTGTATCGTTTATTCGTTATAACATATAGTATATGCAATTAATTAACCGCCCCACGTATACCCAACAGATTAAGCCGTTTATCGGAAAGGGTATTATAAAAGTGCTTACCGGTCAGCGGAGGGTTGGCAAGAGTTGTATAATGCAGCAGTTGATGAAAGTGATACAGGACGAGCGTCCCTTAGCGCATATCATTTATATCAACATGGAATTTGAAGAATTCAGAATGATACGGACGGATCAGGATTTATTTGAATTTCTGAAGGATAAAATGCTGCCGCAGGTGGATAATTTTCTGTTTATCGATGAAATTCAGGATATAGCCGGTTTTGAAAATGTTTTGCGAAGCCTGCAGGCGAAAGAGAGCTGCGATATTTTTTGCACAGGCAGCAATGCAAAAATGCTGTCGGGCGAACTTGCCACATACCTGTCAGGGCGGTATATGGAGTTTCATATTCACAGTTTAAGCTATTCTGAATTTCTTTTATTTCATCACCTGGAGAGCAACAATCAAAGCCTTATGCTTTATCTGAGCTATGGAGGTATGCCCTATTTATCGCGACTGAGTTTAACAGACGAAATGGTTTTTGAATACCTGCGCAACGTATATTCTACCATACTGCTTAAGGATGTAGTGAAGCGAGAAGGTATACGTAATGTTGATTTTCTGGAAACTTTGGTTTTGTATGCAGCCGATAATGTAGGGAATCTTTTTTCGGCCAACAATATCAGTAAATTTCTGAAATCGCAGCGTACTGATATTTCGACCACGCAGGTTATCAGTTATCTGAAGGCCTTATGCAACGCCTTTTTAATCCATAAGGCAGGAAGAATGGAAATTGCCGGGCTGAAAAAATTTGAGGTGGGCGAAAAATATTTTTTTGAAGATATAGGACTACGGAACTGCTTTTCAGGCTTCAATTTGCACCGCGACATTCATAAATTAATGGAGAATGCGGTATATCTTCACCTTTCGGTGCTGCAATATGAGGTATTTGTTGGGAAGAACGGTTCGCAGGAAGTAGATTTTGTGGGAATAAAACAAGGGAAAAGAGTATATATCCAGGTAACATATCTTATGCCTGATGAAAAAACCAGGGTCCGTGAATTCGGAAACCTGATGAACATTAAGGACAATTACCCTAAGTATGTGGTAAGTCTTGATGATTTTACCAAAAGAAGTGATGTGCAAGGTATACAGCACGTGCATCTTTCTGATTTTTTACAATCCGGAGATCTGTGAACTCACCCACTGAGAGTTTTTTGAGTTGGGATGGGGTTGGACGAAGAACTCACCCCCTGCCCCCTCTCTTTGAAGGAAAGAGAGGGGGGGAGACGAGGGGCTTGGTTGCCGGCCTCCTGACTTTGAAGAATGAAGACCTCACCCCCTGCCCCCTCTCTT
>CAIQOG010000581.1 GCA_903873355.1 uncultured Bacteroidales bacterium | reverse complement strand
TGGCCTACCAGTCCAAATAAAGAAGCCATTCATGCCGGATTACAATCCATGATGCTTATGACTTTTGATGCCGGAGAAAAGATAGCAAGCATTCTGAAAAACAAAGCAAAAGCAGCACAATATAGCCAAACCATAGAACTACTCAAAAAACACGTTCCCGACCCGAATAACAATAAATCGGGAGCTGCGCTACTCGCTTTGTCGGGTCTGGAAGATGCCAAAAAGATAAATGAAAAGTTTTTGTCCGTAAATCCTACTGAAGGTATTTCCAGTTTTTATGGTTACTACGTGCTTCAGGCACGAGCCATGGCAGGCGATTATGATGGAGCCATTGATGTGATACGAAAATACTGGGGAGGAATGATTGATTTGGGGGCTACCACTTTTTGGGAGGACTTTGATATGAAATGGTTGGAAAATGCCGGTAGAATTGATGAAATAACAGCAGCCGGAAAAGTTGATGTTCATGCTCAATATGGTAGCTATTGCTATAAAGGATTGAGAAACAGTTTTTGCCACGGCTGGGCATCCGGTCCAACGGCATGGTTGTCTCAACAGGTTTTGGGCATCACGGTACTTGAAGCCGGATGTAGAAAAATTAAAATTGAACCTCATTTGGGTGATTTGAAATGGGTAGAAGGTACCTATCCCACTCCACAAGGCATAATTAGAGTAAGGCATGAAAAACAGGCCGATGGCAGCATTAAATCAACGATTAAGGCACCTAAAGGAGTTCAGATAATTCATAATTCATAATTGTTAATTCATAATTGATAATTAGCATATATACAATTACTAATCCGTAACACAAGACTTAAATTTATAATTCAAAATACAATGAAAAAATGTACATTTATTCGATGTTTTATTGTTGCATCCCTGTTTCTGTTGATGCAATCAAGTCACGTTTTTTCGGCTTCCTTCACCAAGGGAAATCTGGCAGTGACACCCGCTGCCGCAGTAACGCCTTTTGATGGCGACAAGTTGGCAGTTACTTACGATACACAGTATTCACAGCTGTTTAACACAACTTGGGATAACACTACATTTTATAATCAATGGATTACATTAACTGAAAATACTTTTAGTGCCACTGATATTGCGGGTGGTTCATTACAATTTGCATGGGTTGCCAAACGCGCTATGATTTCACAAAAAAAATACTACTCACCCTATTTATTTGAAACGGAACTTGATTATTCAACCGGAAGTAATCGAGGAGGAGTAGTAATACGTTTTAATAAAGTCTATAGATTAGATGAAGTTCAAGAACCCGCAACAACGGATCCAAGTTTCAACAGCAGGGGCATTGCCTTTTATCCAACCACTGATGGCAACTCCATGATTGTACAGTTTACCGGTGAATATGTAAATAGTGCAACTCCGGCAACCCGGATTCTGGTTCCTAAGCCCGCAGGTGTAACCAGCTTGCTTCAAAAGGGAAAAATAAGGATTGAGGATTTTGGAACATCAATTTATGTGTATTACAATGATGTAGCTTTTTGTAGAATAAATTTAGCTGAAAAAGTAGGTTCCTATTTTACTTCGGGTACAGTTTACGATGCCAACATGAGTGTACTCGGTACTTTTGCCAACATGCATGTTGATCAAACGGGACAAGTTTCGGTTGCCCAACGGAATGCAATACTCAGATTATACAGTGTCTTATTAAAATCACAAAATCTAAATCAACAAACCATTACCTTCAACGAAATAGGAGTAAAGAAAAATACAGATAGTCCTTTTGCTTTAACAGCTACATCGAGTTCAGGTTTACCTGTAAGCTATGTGCTAGTTTCGGGTCCAGCTACCTTAAATGGCAATACGCTGTCATTGACCGGTACTACAGGGCTTGTCATAGTTAAGGCAATTCAGTCTGGCAACACAGCTTATTTCCCCACTGAAATAGAACAGGGTTTTTTGGTTGCCAATTCAGCAGCTACAACTCAAACTATTCAAAATAAAGCTCTCAGCGACAATTGGGTAGCAACGGATGGGGTGGGAAGAACATTACCGCAGTATGCTGATTGTAGCGATTATCGTCAGGGCAAATATGTTGGCATGTTTTATTGGCTTTGGCATGCATATCTAGGAGGAAATAAGGATTTTACAACCTTCAACGACCTTTTAAAAGCAAATCCTGCAAGCCCAGCTTTTGAATCCCGCAATTATTACTGGGGTGAACCGGAAAATGGTTTTTATCATCCAAGCGATCCCTGGTCAACTCGTCGAAACCTCCAGTTACTTGCCAATGCCGGTGTTGACTTCGTGTTTTTTGATTTCACCAACGGCGATCAGGGCGATTTGTCTCTTGATAGTTTTATGGCTGTCGCTATGGATATGTATAACAAAGGAATACCGGTTCCAAAAATTTCATTTTTTCTGAATGAGAACTACCAAAAGGCAATGGAGAGCATCATCAAACGAATCAATACACATCCGGAGTACGACCCGCTGATTTTTAAATGGCAGGGAAAACCCTTGTTGATGGCAGATTCGGTAAAATGTGCTACACAGTATCCAACGGCGGCCTTCAAGGGGGTTAAAGATTATTTTACATGGCGTAAAACATGGGCATTTGATATAGATCAGTGGAATTTTAATGATAATTATCCTCAGCGGTATTTCACATTTAACGGACAGCCAGAGCAAATGTCGGTTAGTAAAGCGAATGGAGCTCCGTTAAATCCCGATTATCTAAAACACGGAGCAAGCTATCACAATGGGAAAAACCCACCTTATGACCAATATTGGGAAACCGATCAAACCAAATTTGGTTACTATTTCACAGAACAATGGTCGCGAGCTTTCCAGATAGATCCTTCGATAGTTTGCATTACTGGCTGGAATGAACTAACGGCTGGTGCGTTGGTTTCTGATGCATCAAAACCTGTTCCGTTTATGGGCAAACAATGGGACGACGCAAGTTGGCGTTGTGTGAATCAAGCAACTTGCCCAAGTAAAGATGCCAGTGGGAAACATATACCTCATGGTTGGTATGTGGTAGATGAATTCAATTCTGAATTTAACCGTGATATAGAACCTATGAAAGACGGAAATACAGATAATTTCTATTATCAGACCGTATCCAATATCCGTAAATTCAAAGGCATGTCAGCTCCTCAAGCATTTTCATCTCCAGCTACGATTAGCATTGATGGAAACTTTGCAGAATGGGCTGCTGTAACACCCCTCTTTAAAGATGTAGCGGGAGATGTTCAGCATCGGAATTTTCAAAACGTACTCGGAACCGCTACTTTAACCAATAACACGGGGCGTAATGATATTATTGAATCACGAGCCACTTATGATGCCAATAACATTTATTTCTACGTGAAAACCGTTGACGCTATCAGTCCAAGCATTGATCCTAACTGGATGCTTTTATTTATAGATGCAGACCGCAACAAAGGAACCGGTTGGGAAGGGTATGATTATGTTGTTAATTTAGGTGTTACTTCAGCTTCTCAAACCACCTTGAAGCAGTGGACAGGCGCAGTCTGGGGCAATGCCGTTTCCATATCCTACAAGGTAGTGGGCAATGAGATGGAACTCAACGTTCCCCGTTCATCGGTAGGAATGTCTACCGCCACTCCGGAGTTTTACTTCCATTGGGCAGATAATCCTCAACAGTTGAATGACATTACAGCTTTCTTTACCGATGGTGAATCGGCTCCCGATCGTAGGTTTAACTACAATTTCAGTACGTCTAAAATTGCTACATTGCCTGAAACTCCGTACAAAACTATAACAATACCCGGTACAGTTGAGTTTGAAGATTTTGACAACGGTGGAGCCCTAATTGCTTATGCTGATGCTACCATTGGTAATCAGGGGGGTGCTTATCGCCTGAATGAATCGGTGGACATTGAAAATACTACGGGCGGAGGCTCTGATGTTACTCGAACAAATAGCAACGAATGGTTGAAATATACAGTTACTGTCAATGTAGTTGGTACTGTAACAGCTTCTATTAAATACGCAAGCTTAACAGGAAATAACCAGGCAACAATTTTTGTAGATGAAAGTGATAAAAGTGGTTTAATCAGTTTTGCTTCAACAGCTAATTTACAAACCTTCGCTACTAAAGATGTAGATTTGCTATTACCGGCAGGTCAGCATGTTCTAAAATTCTTTATCAATAAAGCCGCCGATGATTTTAATTTGGATAAGATAACTTTCACGAATAAATCAGTTGTTTATCCGGGTACCGGTACCGGATTGGCTCGCTCTAATTGGAAAGGTGCCGCACCCGGAATTTGGTTTAAAGACTCTATTTGCAGTCAGGTAGATCCAACTATTGACGAAACCTGGACTTCGACGGATTCTCCGGGTTGCAACATTCCAAGTACATTCTGGAATGTACGGTGGAGAGGACAGTTAGAACCGCTTTATACTGAAACATATACATTCTATTTGACTATTCAGGATTTGGGCAGATTGTGGGTAAATAATCAGCTTCTTATTAGTCAGTGGACAGGTTCAGCTTCAGGTAATACGTTTACAGCTACTATGAATTTGACAGCAGGCCAGAAAGTGCCTATTCTGGTAGATTTCGCTAAAAAGACAAGCGATGCAATAATTAAGCTCGAATGGAGTAGCACCACTAATTCAAGAGAAGTTATACCCATGGCACAACTTTATCCAACTAGTGGAACATCCGGAATCCCCGATATAAATACAGGATATTTTAGTGTTTATCCAAATCCGGCAACCAACAAACTTAGCATAAACTGTTGGGAAAGTCAGGTGGATGCAATTAGAATAATTGATTTGCAAGGAAGAACCGTATTCTCGAAAAATGAACGTTTTAATGGTCAGAAAAACTTGGATATTTCGTTAGAAAAAGGCATCTATTTCATTCATCTGATTGGGTCTAAATCCTTTAAAACACAAAAAATTATTATTGAATAAAAATTGGGTAGTAATTCTACTTTACCAAATTAAAAATTGATAACAATAGTAGAGAAAATTAACAAAATGGTTGTAACTTCAAGTCCCCTTTAGGGGATTTAGGGGCGGTTAAATTGATGTATTGCCCACCCCCAATCCGCCAACTGGCGGATTTAAGACCTAGTTTATAAATTTTTAATTAGTTGTAAATAGTTCTAAAATTGCACTCTTAAGCCCCCATTTGGGGGTTTGGGGGTCTAAAACAACTTAAATAATTCTTAATTTTATCTTAAGCAAGTAAGCAATATAATCTTTTAAAAAACACACAAAATAATGAAAACAATGAAAACTACAATCTCTCGTATTGCCTTTTTTCTACTGCTATCTGCATCTCTGAATGTGTCGCCGGTATTCGCCGGTGAACCTGTTGCTCACATTATGATTTGTTGCAGGGGCTTCAACGAAGGGGCAACGTTTCTGGTGAATGGTGTATGGAATCCGGCGCACGATTACTCCGACATCAATGTGACGCGCTCCATTCTGCAACAGATCAAAAATGCCGGTATCAATACCGTTTCGGTTGACTGGACCAATGCTTCCCAGTGGACCATTCAATGGAATGAGTTTAAACCGATGATGGATAATATACGGAAGGTTTGTGCCGAAAAAAACATGAGCTACATGGCCCTAATAGGTATTCATCTTATGCCAGATACGCGTGCTATTTGCAATATTCCGGACAGCATCAGTCAGGCTGAATATTGGAACAATATTGCCAAATATGTTAATGATAATTGGGCAACAGATGCTGCCTACAAACGTTATGGATATGGCGACAACCGCCCCATCCTATGTGTTTTTAATCGGCAAGATTATGTTGATCCAATAATCAATTCGCTTCCGGCAAATACAACTAATTACTTTTCGAGATTCCACCTTGGAACCAACATGGTGAATGAATCGAAAACGCCTGGGGAATCAGATGGTTGGGGGTATCGGAATTTTATGCAAAACGCATCCGGAAGTGTTCGCTTTGCCAGTCCTGAATCAGGTTTAGCTCCCACCGATCCATGGGTGAGAATTAGTAAGGAAGCGTGGAAAAGCAGGGTTGACTGGTGTAAAGCTTCCAGCGAATATAGTATTTATGGCTCATACGATGATATATGCGATTGTATCCATTGGGGAATTTGTGATACCAAAAATTTACCCTCCACAAATACCACCAAAAAGTATCCTGACAACGATCCATGGGAATATTACAACATCGTTCGAAGTGCTTTGAAACCAAGGGCTGCAGGAAATATGTTGCCGGTCAAAAATTTGGCATCCAGTGTAAAACATGACACGGTTCAACTGAGTTGGGATAAAAATCAGGAAACCGATTTTGGTGCTTACCGTATTTACCGGAGCGTAGATAACAAGCAATCATTTAAGCTTCTTTCGTATGGTATTAAACCGAACAATTTTACGGATACCGGTTTAGAAAATGGCAGAACCTATTTTTATGTAGTTTCGGCAGTAGATACCCTGATGGGTATGGAGTCACTTCTCAACGATACGGTGAGAGTACTTGTAAATACGCGTGTACTAAACCAGTATAAATTCGACTTCAACAAGCCGGGTAATACCGAAAGTTGGACAGGAAATCAGGAGGTAAACGGACTGGTGCAGGCTACCAGCCAGAATGGTTCTGATGGCGTTCTGAAATCGGCTTCAGGAATTTCAGGAAATAATCCACAACTCACTTTTCAGGGTAATCTAACGTTGAATCGTCCTACCGATTCGTGGGCTACGATTGAAATACGCCTCAGGCAAATAGGTACTGATGGAAAAACTCCGCAGACCTTCGACTCTCAGGGAACTTCGTGCACAATTCAATACCTGAATTCACTGAATCTTGGCGAGTTAAAACTTCCGAAATGGGGCATTAAACCTGAAGTCAGCACCAACTGGATGATTGCCACTGCCGATATTTCAGGAATTAATACCAACAATATTTCGGGACTTTCAATCAGTCCGATTGGAAATAGCACCGGACTAGGTAAAAACTTCGAGCTTGACTATGTGCACCTAAAAAAGAATGCGCCAATGCCGGTTCCTACAAATCTGAGTGCAATCATTGCCAATGGAATGGTGAAATTGACATGGAATAAAATTCAGGATAAAGATATTAAATCGTACAGAATATACCGTACACCGCTTGTTAACAGCGCCAATCAATCGCTGGCTGTAGTTTCGGATTCGACTTTTATTGACCTTGGATCAACCGACGGATTGACCTATACTTATTCGGTTTCGTCAATCGACAGTCTTGGAAACGAGTCCGTCAAAAGTAGCGAAGTGAAAATTCAGTCAAAAAACAAGACGAAAATGGCCTGCTACCAGTTTGAGTTCAATACTTCCGGAACGACCGAGGGTTGGACGGCTAATTCGCAGACAAATACCTTGACTCAAGCCACTAGCATTAATGGGGCTGACCGCATAGTGAAATCGCTGAATGGAATAAGTGGAATTGATCCGCAGATGTTCTACAATTATGTACTCAATTTACCAACAGCAGGATCGAAATGGGTTTCACTCGAATTTCGCGCTCGTCAGCTAAACGCTGCTCAAACCGGTTCGCAAATATGGGATCCGTCGGGAACCCTTGCTCTTTTTGTGTCTCCCGATATGTGGAATTCAAACGAAATTAAAACTCCCACTTTTGTGATAACTACTGAAAGCCCAAGCAATTGGATTAATGCTAAACTTGACATTTCCAGAATTGGCAGCTCCCCTATTACGAGCATGCGGCTCGATTTTATAGGCAACAGCGCCGGAATAGGCAAAAACTACGAGCTGGATTATGTACGACTGTTTTGTACGCCTTTCGACACTATTCCACCTGCTGCACCAATCAGTTTTAAAGCTGTTGCCGGAGACACCAGAATTAAGATGAGTTGGAACACAAACAATGAATCCGACTTGCTGGGTTACAACCTATACCGAAGCAGTCAGACAGGTCGACCGCTGTCTTTATACAAACCCGCAATCAAATTTTGTGAGTTTACCGACTCGCTTTTAATCAATGGAAAAAACTACTTATACCAACTTGCAGCGGTTGATTCAAGTGGAAATGAATCAGCTAGAACTGCCATCATCAGCGCAACTCCCGGATTTACGATTACAATGAATCCGGCTTCAGGTTCACGTTCGCTGATACAAAAAGTTTACCCAAATCCATTTATGGTTGAAACGACTATCGAATATTTGCTCGATCAGCCCGAAAATATAAAACTGGAAATTTTCAATATTTCCGGACAAAAGGTGGCTGAAGAAATACACACAAATCAATGCAGTGGTACAAACTCTTTTACCTGGAATGGAAAATCAAATTCAGGCAAACTTGTCCCGCCAGGAATTTACTTTTGCCGGTTAAGCAGTAATCATGTAGCTAATATCATACGATTAATAAAACAGTAGCTTGAAAAAAGGTTTCAAAAGAAACTTTTAATTGATCTATAACGAAGTATAATATAGAAACTTGGTCTGGCTCCCTCTCAAAAACTAAAAAAATCCCATTCCCCTCTCTTTTTAAGGAGAGGGTGTCTGCAGGACGGGAGAGGTCAGGAGAGGTCGGGGTTTGATGAATCATATCAACAATAATTCTTTATTTCTTATCTCGTAATTTATAAAACGTTTAATAAATTAAAAAAAACAAAACGATAAAAAAAAATGAATAACACAATTTCTCGTATTGCCTTTTTCCTACTGCTATCTGCAACCTTAAATGTATCGCCGGTATTCGCCGGTGAACCTATTGCTCACATTCTGATTTGTTGCAGGAGCAACAACCAAGGGGCAACGTTTCTGGTGAATGGTGTATGGAATCCGGCGCACGATTACTCCGACATCAATGTGACGCGATCCATTCTGCAACAGATCAAAAATGCCGGTATCAATACCGTTGCGGTTGATTGGACCAATCCTTCAATGTGGACCATTTTATGGAATGAGTTTAAACCAATGATGGATAATATACGGAAGGTTTGCGCCGAAAAAAACATGAGCTACATGGCCCATATTGGTATTGAACTTCCCGTAGATGTTCGTTCCGGTTGCAATATCCCTGACAGCATCAGTGACGTTACATGGTGGAACAACATTGCCAAATATGTTGATGAAAACTGGGCAGCAGAAGCTGCCTACAAACGTTATGGATATGGCGACAACCGCCCCATCCTCATTGTTTTTAATCGGCAATCAGTAGTTGATCCAAAGATAAATTCGATACCGGCAAATACCACCAATTACTTTTCGAGATTCCACATTGGAACTAATATGGTGAATATTTCGCTATCTCCCGGGGAATCCGAAGGTTGGGGGTATCGGAATTTTATGCAAAACGCATCTGGAAGTGTTCGTTTTGCCAGTCCTGAATCAGGTTTAGATCCGAGCGATCCGTGGGTGAGGATAAGTAAGGAAGCGTGGAAAAGTAGGGTTGACTGGTGTAAAGCTTCCAGCGAATATAGTATTTATGGCTCCTACGATGATATGTGCGATTGTATTCATTGGGGAATTTGTGATACCAAAAATGTACCATCCACAAATACCACGAAAAAGTATCCTGACAATGATCCATGGCTATATTACAACATCGTTCGAAGTGCTTTGAAACCAAGGGCTGCAGGAAATATGTTGCCTGTCAAAAATTTGGTATCCATTATAAAACTGGGCAGCGTTCAATTGAGTTGGAATAAAAATAAAGAAACCGATTTTGGGGCTTACCGTGTTTACCGGAGCGTAGATAACAAGCACTCATTTAAGCTTTATTCGTATGGTATTCAACCTAATAAATTTACGGATACTGGTTTAGAAAATGGCAAAACCTATTTTTATGTGGTTTCCGCAGTGGATACCCTGATGGGTATGGAGTCACTTAAGAACGACACAGTGAAAGTACATATAAATATGGGTGTACTAAACCAGTAAAAATTCGACTTCAAAAAGCCGGGGAATACCGAAAGTTGGACAGGAAATCGGGATGTAAACAGATTGGTACAGATTAAATCTTTCATTATAACCCTCTCATTAAAAGTCTACCGGACAAAACTGATTTGAAACTAACAACACATTCAACAATTACCATTATGAAGAAATTCATTTTTATTGCATTTGCAGTATTCTCAGCCATTGGCTTTGTTCATTCAGCAACAAAAAGTAAGACCACCTTTTCCCAAATAGAATCGGGGTTCAGAACCATTCCGGATTCCATCCAAACCAGCGTTTATTGGTATTGGATGTCCGACAATATTTCAAAAGAAGGAGTGGTTAAGGACCTTCAGGCAATGAAACGTGTGGGAATTAACCGTGCATTTATTGGAAATATCGGCATTACAGATACTCCGTATGGAAAAGTGAAGATGTTTTCAGATGAATGGTGGGATATCCTCCATGCCGCATTAAAAACGGCTACAGAACTAAATATCGAAATAGGAATTTTCAACAGTCCGGGTTGGAGTCAATCGGGTGGTCCTTGGGTGAAAGAAGAACAATCGATGCGCTATTTAAATTCGTCGGAGATTAGAGTAAAAGGGCCTCAGAAATTCAGCAGCAAACTGCTTGCTCTTAACGCACACTTTCAAAGGGTTAGTGTCATCGCCTATAAAGCCCCAGGCAGTTTCGAGAAAAGCTATCGTTCATTAAAACCCAAGGTGAGTTCGGTTCCCATGATAGAGGGACTCGAAAAACTGGTCGACGGCGATACTGCTTCCATTGTTAAACTAGCCAACAACAAGCCTGTAACCATTACTTTTGAAACAGAAAAAAAAGCAAGCGTTCGCAGCATTATCATTCAAGCGGCGAATAAAAAGATTAGACCCAAAGGGGAAGCACCAACAAGGGATGTAATTAAAGCCATGGGCGAACTGTTTGTGAAAGAGGGAGAGAATTTTCGCTCCATCAAGAAATTTGAAATCAACCGCAGTAATTTTGCTTTACAGGTTGGTTTTGAGCCCAATGCTCCCATGGTGATTTCATTGCCTGAAACACAATCGACAACCTATCAACTGCTTATCACCGATATATCTATGATTGGAGCTTTAGCAGAAATTGATTTATCAGAAGCTCCTAAACTTGAACGCTATCCTGAAAAAACGCTGGCTAAAATGTTTCAGACTCCACTTCCATATTTTAAAGACTATATGTGGGCAGCACAACCCGAAGTTTCAAATGACCTGGTTATTGACCCTAAAAGTGTAGTGGATATTACCCAAAACCTTTCGGCAGATGGTACGTTGAACTGGTCGGTGCCTAAAGGGAATTGGATTATCATGCAAACGGGTATGACCACAACCGGTGTTACCAACGCACCTGCATCGCCCGAAGCTACAGGACTGGAAACGGATAAGATGAGTAAGAAACATATTGCAGCGCATTTCGATGCCTTTCTGGGTGAAATACTTCGTCGCATACCGGCAGCTGACCGTAAAACATGGAAAGTGGTGGTGGAAGATAGCTACGAAACCGGTGGGCAAAACTGGACAGATGGTTTAGTGGACGAATTTACAGCGAAATACGGTTATAGTCCTGTTCCATTTTTCCCTGTGATGAAAGGTAATGTGGTAGGAAACCGCGATCGTTCCGACCGTTTTCTTTGGGATTTACGTCGTTTGATTGCCGATAAGGTTTCGTATGATTATGTGGCAGGATTGCGCGAAGTGAGCCATAAAAACGGACTGACTACCTGGTTGGAAAATTATGGACACTGGGGTTTTCCGGGTG
>CAIQOG010000580.1 GCA_903873355.1 uncultured Bacteroidales bacterium | reverse complement strand
TGCTCAAATCCAAGAGTTTTGAGCAAAAAATCTTACTTTCAGGATAATAATAATTTGATATTTTTAGTGGTTTTTGGGGATTTATGCTCCTTTTTTGCTAATTTTGCACTCTAAATTCTGAAACATGAGAACAAAATTAATTACCGATAAAACAGAAATTGAAGCTATAATAAATCAGTGTGATGTGTGCTTTGTTGGTATGATTGACGAGGATGGCAGTCCGTATGTTATCCCATTTAATTTTGGTTATGCTAATGACGAAATTATTTTACATTCAGCACCAGCCGGAAAGCACCTAACGCTTCTGGAAAAGGACAACCGGGTTTCTGTTACTTTCAGCACCGGACATAAATTAGTGTATCAGCACCCCGATGTGGCCTGTAGTTACAGTATGCTTTCCAAAAGTGTGTTATGTAAAGGCAGGGTCACTTTTGTTGAGGATTTGGATGAGAAAGAACAAAAACTCAATCAATTAATGAAGAATTATACTGACCATTCGGTTAAGTATTCAAAACCGGCTTTGGCCAATGTAAAAGTTTGGATAATAAAGGTGGACGAAATGACTTCGAAAGCTTTCGGGCAAAATTTTAAAAACCAGTCAGACCTCTAATCTGCCGATTTGTTCTTTGGCACAACTATTGAAACTACATATTACCGGTTATTTTCAAAAGAGTTATCTATTTGAAAATAAAACGATTAGAAACTCCAAAAAGTTTCATCAATAAAATGCAAACTAAAAATATGCCAATTTGGCAGTAATATACAACACAATGAGCAATCCGTTTGATAATTTGTTCTCCGAAGATATGTTAGGTTCAACCGATATGTTTCCTATCATTTCCCTCGATGAACGGTCGTACGATTTAACTATAAATTCAGGGGATGTTCTCCCTATTCTACCTCTCCGTAATATGGTGCTTTATCCGGGTGTACTTCTTCCGGTATCGGTGGCACGTTCTAAATCGCTGAAATTAGTACGCGATGCAAATGAAAACGATACCTTGATTGGTGTTTGCTCGCAGATGGATAAAAAACTTGATGACCCCACAATCGATCAGCTTTTCCCAATGGGAACCGTGGCAAGTGTGGTGAGAATTCTTGAAATGCCCGATAATTCAACAACAGTTATTCTGGAAGGTAAAAAGCGTTTTCGACTGGGCGAGCCGGAATCAGTGAGACCCTATTTGAAAGCCCATGTAAATCTGGTGGACGATATTTTTCCTTTAACTACAGATGGAGTGTTTCTGGCATTAGTTTCCTCTATCAAAGATTTGGCTATCAACATAATAAACGATTCTGGTGCGATTTCGCCGGAAATGGCTTTTGCAATCCGAAATATTGAAAATCCGGTATTTCTGATCAATTATGTGTGTGTAAATTTCGGACTAAATGTTCAGGAAAAACAACGACTGCTCGAACTGGATGATATCATGGAGCGCGGCTATCAGTTGCTCGAATTGCTGAACAAAGAATCGCAGTTGCTCGAAATTAAAATGTCGATTCAGAACAAAGCCAAGGAAGGTATCGACCAGCAACAACGTGAATATTACCTGCAACAGCAGATGAAAACTATTCAGAATGAGTTGGGTGGCGTATCGATGGAACAGGATGTAGCCGATTTCAGGGAACGTGCTGCTGAAAAGAAATGGAACGAAGCCACTGCAAAAATATTTGATAAAGAGTTGAAAAAACTGGAACGAATGAGTCAGCATTCGCCGGATTATTCCACGCAACTCAATTACATTGAAACTATGCTCAATCTCCCCTGGAACGAGTTCAGCAAAGATAACTTCAACCTGAAAAATGCACAAAAAGTGCTGAATAAAGATCATTTTGGCATGGATGCAGTGAAAGACCGTATTCTGGAACATTTGGCCGTGCTGAAATTAAAAGGCGATATGAAATCACCCATTATCTGTTTGTATGGCCCTCCCGGAGTTGGAAAAACTTCGCTCGGAAAGTCCATTGCAACGGCGTTGAACCGTAAATATGTGCGCATTTCGCTGGGTGGATTACACGATGAAGCAGAAATTCGCGGACATCGTCGCACGTATATCGGTGCACTTCCTGGTCGAATTATTCAGAATATTCAGAAAGCTGAAACTGCCAATCCGGTTTTTGTGTTGGATGAAATAGATAAAGTTACTGCTGATTACAAGGGCGATCCTTCGTCTGCATTGCTCGAAGTGCTTGATCCGGAGCAAAATATGGCTTTCCACGATAATTATTTAGATGTCGATTTCGATTTATCGAAAGTGCTTTTCATCGCCACTGCTAATAACCTGAGTTCAATTCCGCGTCCGTTACTCGATCGCATGGAGTTGATTGAGGTGAGCGGTTACACACAGGAAGAAAAAATTGAAATAGCCAATCGCCACCTTGTGCCAAAAGAAATAGAAAATCATGGTCTGAAGAAAGCTGATGTTGAGTTGAGCAAACCTGTTCTGAATAAGCTGATTGAAAATTATACCCGCGAATCGGGTGTTCGTGAATTAAATCGCCAAATTGCAGGATTGATGCGGAAAGTGGCTAAACATGTGGCAACTGACGAAAAATATGAGGTTGAAGTTGCTGAAACCGACCTGAAAAAATATTTAGGTGTTCCGCGATACAACAAAGACAAATATGAAGGCAACGAACATGTAGGTGTGGTTACCGGACTTGCCTGGACGCAGGTTGGAGGTGAGATTTTGTTTATTGAATCGAGTCTCAGTAAAAGTAAAGCACCAAAACTTACATTGACTGGAAATCTGGGCGATGTGATGAAAGAATCAGCCATGTTGGCATTGGAATATATCAAGGCTCATGCCGACAAACTCGGACTTGATAGTCAGACTTTTGAAGAATGGAATGTGCATATTCATGTTCCTGAAGGTGCTATCCCAAAAGATGGTCCATCTGCAGGTGTTACTATGGCAACTGCACTTGCATCAGCTTTTACCAGACGAAAAGTACGCAAGAATCTGGCAATGACGGGTGAAATTACCTTACGTGGAAAAGTATTGCCTGTAGGTGGTATCAAAGAGAAAATTCTGGCAGCCAAACGTGCCGGAATTACTGACATTATGCTGTGTGAAGATAACCGAAAGGATATTGAAGAAATAAAATCCGTTTACCTGAAGGGTTTGAAATTTCATTATGTGAATGAGATTATGGATGTGATTGATTTTGCATTGTTGAAGTAGGGGGAAGTTTAAAGTTCGTAAAGTAAGAAAGTTTATAAAGACAGATAAAACGAGAAGTTAGTTTTTGATATATAAAATAACTTCGACCGATGTTCCCCTCCCTGGAAGGGTTAGAGGAGGTCGGTTAATTAAAAGTAAACATATTTAGATGAGAAAAATTAATTTTTTATTGCCCATTGCGGCATTGGTGCTGACATTAAATTCGTGTAAAACACTTCAGATTGAAAAACCAAAAGAATCGTATCTGCCTTCCAGTCTGGCCCCTGCAGTTTCGGAACTGCCTTTGTCGGTTGAACTGGATGTAAAAAAACTGGAAGCTTCGATTAATAAAAAGATGAACGGAGTTATTTTTGAAGGCAGTAACCTGACAGATAAAGACTTATCCGTAAGAATATCGAAAGTTCAGAATTTCACTTTTACAATCAACAACAATGTAATTGAATACCGTGTACCGCTCAAAGTATGGTCGCGTTTTGCATGGAAAGTGGAGAAATTCGGATATACAATAGGAGATACCTATGAAGCCAACGGTAGCATTGCTTTGACTTACAAAACAACCATCAGCATTGATAAAAACTGGAAACTGGTTTCAAAGACTTCCGGTTCGGGGTATGAATGGATAGAAACTCCGAAAATAAGCGTGGTTGGGGTGAATGTGCCTGTAACACCCATTGCCAGTCTGGCACTATCGCAGTGCGATAAACTGATTTCCAATCAGATTGACAAGTCGTTGAGCGAAATGGTAGATATAAAGAAATATATTTCGATGGCTTGGAATGAGGCTCAGAAACCACGTCAGGTAAACGCAGAAAACAATGTGTGGTTACGTATTACCCCGAAAGATATTTATGTTTCGCCATTTACTACCACAGCTAACAAATTAAATCTGGCATTGGCCATGTATGCTCAGATTGAATCATTTATAGGTGCTCAGCCTGCAGCTAATGCTCCGGTGGCTTTACCTGCTTTCAAATTTGTAAATCGCCCGGCTCAGCAGTTCAACCTGAACATTGGTGCTGATGTGACTTTCGATAAGATAGCCGAACTTGCTAAAAAACAACTTCAGGGAAAAACGTTTGAACAGGGTGGTAAGAAAATTACAATTACCGATTTGTCGTTGTATGGCAGCGATGGAAAAGCTGTATTTATGGCTGACGTAACCGGTTCTCTTAAAGGACGCATATATTTTACAGGTAATCTGACTTACAATGCAGAAAAAACAGCGATCGAAATAACCGAACCTGAATTTGAAGTAAAAACTTCGGATGCGTTGGTAAAAACTGCCGGTTGGTTGCTTCATGGAATGATTCTGAAACAACTCAGTCCGTATCTGACCTATTCGGTAAAGGATAAGATTGAGGAAATGAAAACCGATGTAAACAAGATGATGGCTAATTACAGCATTATGGATGGCGTTTCAGTACAAGGAAAACTGAATAGTGTTGCGGTAACGGATCTAAGTCTGGTGCCGGGTGCTGTTCGCATTCAGGCAAATGTAAAAGGGAATATCGGATTAAAGGTTCAGGAACTGAAATTATAGGAAAACAAATATTATTAAGAAACCTCACAAGCTTAGTATTGTGAGGTTTTTTGGTTTATCAGGTGCAATATTTTGCAAAAAAATGAACATTCAGTCTTTAGAATCATTATAAATAAGTATCTTTGCAGCGAAATTCAAAAAAACACATTTAAGTGAAATTATCGGAACTTCAAACAGGTGAAAAAGCATCCATTGTAAAAGTAATGGGACACGGTGGTTTTCGCAAGCGCATTGTCGAAATGGGCTTTGTGAAAGGGAAAGTTGTGAGATCAGTTCTCAACGCTCCATTGAATGACCCGATTAAATACAATGTGATGGGTTATGAGGTTTCATTGCGTCGGAGTGAAGCTGCTCTTATTGAAGTAGTGAGTGAGGAAGAGGCAATCCGATCGAAAAGTGATGATAATCTGCAAGGCTTAATTGATGAGGAAGAAGTGCGTCGAATGGCTTTGAATCAACGTAAGCATATCACTATAGCGTTGGTTGGAAATCCTAATTGCGGGAAAACAACACTTTTCAATTTTGCTTCGGGTGGGCATGAGCATGTGGGCAACTACAGCGGAGTAACGGTGGAGCAAAAGGAAGGGGATTTTGATTTTTTGGGATACACTATTACCCTGGTCGATTTGCCCGGAACTTATTCATTGTCAGCTTATTCGCCCGAAGAAAAATATGTTCGGCAATATATCTCCGAAAAAATGCCCGATATTATTGTCAATGTGGTTGACAGTACCAATCTGGAACGAAATCTTTACCTCACCACACAGCTTATCGACATGAATGTGCGTGCGATTGTGGCACTCAACATGTACGATGAATTTGAAAACAGCGGCGATAAACTGGACTATAAAAGCCTCGGGAAATTGCTTGGAATTCCGTTTGTGCCTACCGTTGCAAAAAAACGAATCGGCATTGACGAACTGTTTCGTATTGCCATAAAGCTGTATGAAGGTAGCGAAGTGATTGATGCTGAGGGTGTTCTTATTCCTGCTATCAAAGAAGATAGTTTAATTGACGAATATCATCACAGGATTGAGATGCACCATCAGCATGAGAAAAAGCACAATGTTTCTGATTTTGTGGGTGTTCATAAAGTCCACGAAACGGCTCACCATATACATATCAATCACGGTCCCAAAATTGAAAAAAGTATTCAAATTCTAAAAGTTCCTATTGCCCGAAATTCATCATTGCGCGATTTGTATTCAACCCGTTTTCTGGCCATAAAACTGCTGGAAAAAGATAAAGAAGTTGATAGTATTATCAAAGAATTGCCCAACTATGACGAAATAATATCTTTTCGGGATAAAGAGGTGAAACGGCTTCGGACAGAGCTCAAAGAAGACCCCGAATCGGCCATTACTGATGCAAAATACGGATTTATTGCCGGAGCGTTGAAGGAAACACTGATTGATGGTAAGAAAAAACACAAACACAAACGAACTTCCAGAATCGATGCGATTGTAACCCATAAATACTGGGGCTATCCGATATTTTTGTTGTTTATTTTCACCATGTTTCAGTCCACTTTTACGCTGGGACAATATCCCAAAGACTGGATTGGTGCAGGTGTAAACTGGCTTGGAAATCTGATTCAGAACAACATGACAGATGGCTCGTTACGCGATTTGCTGGTTCATGGAATTATAGGTGGAGTAGGAGGGGTTATTGTTTTTCTGCCGAATATCCTCATTCTCTATTTCTTTATTTCATTGATGGAAGATTCGGGCTATATGGCTCGTGCAGCGTTTATCATGGATAAAATAATGCACAAAATGGGGCTTCACGGCAAATCATTTATCCCGCTGATTATGGGATTTGGTTGCAATGTGCCTGCTATTTTGGCTACCCGAACCATTGAGAACCGTAACAGTCGCATGATAACCATTCTGATAAATCCGTTAATGTCATGCAGTGCGCGCTTACCGGTTTATTTATTGTTGGCAGGAGCATTTTTCCCAAGTCATGCCGGACTGGTTTTGTTTGGAATTTACATGACCGGAATTGCATTGGCAGTGATTATTGCCCGACTTTTGAAACGGTTTATGTTTAATAAAGACGAAACGCCTTTTGTGATGGAATTGCCGCCTTACCGCGTTCCAACCATGAAATCGATGGTGACACATACATGGGAAAAAGGCGAACAATACCTGAAAAAGATGGGGACAATCATTTTGCTGGGTTCAATTATTGTCTGGTTTTTAGGTTATTATCCACAGCCGGAACATGTAGGACAATTGACACCAACACAACAAATGACACAGCAGGAAAATTCTTATATCGGAAAGATTGGTCATTTTATTGAACCGGCCATTGCACCGCTGGGTTTCGACTGGAAAATTGGTGTTTCATTACTTTCGGGTGTAGCTGCTAAAGAGATTGTAGTGAGTACATTAAGTGTTTTATATACCGGATCGAGCGATGCTAAAGTCAGCTCTCTGTCACAGCGCCTTCAATCGGAGCTAAAGCCAAATGGAGAACCATCGTTTACGCCCGTAGTTGCTTTAGGAATGATGCTTTTCGTGCTGATTTATTTCCCTTGTCTTGCAACAATTGTCGCCATCAAAAATGAGACAAACAGTTGGGGTTGGGCGTTATTTGCAGCAAGTTATAGTCTGGTTTTGGCCTGGGTTATGGCCTTTGGAGTGTTTCAACTTTTTGGATGAAAATTATGCAAGATATAATCGTATTATTAATAGGTTTGGGCGTTTCGAGTTATGTTGGTTGGAGAATCTACAAAACCCTGACGCGCAAGCCAAGTCCTGCCGATAAATGTGGCGGATGCACAGGTTGTGCGCTGAAAGTTGATTTGGAATGTAAAACCCGATAAGGTTAGTTTTAAATTCGGGTATATTTTCTTTTTCGAATTATCTGATAAACTATTCCAAAAATAAGTAGTAAAATCAGCGGTGTAAGTACGTTGACGACTTGCCATAGTAGTTTCTCATCGTTTACAAGTCGCTTATTAAGCAATCTCAGCTTCATTTCCCTGTTTCTTAACTGCATCCAACCGTCATCATCAGCCAGATACAATACTGCATTCTGAATAAAATCCTTGTTCCCAAATTGTTGGTTCATATAGCGGTCCAAGCCGAGAGGAATTGTCGTACTGTCTTTCAAAGAAATTTCATTGCGGATAATACCGCCGCTTGCCACCACAATCTGACGGGTATTCATACTGCGTTTTATGATTGGATAATTTGAAGGTAATCCTTTGGGAACCATACGATTGGCAAATACAGATTCAAAATTACCTTCCATTGCTACCGAAACAGGGACATAACCAACATTGAAATATGATTTGTCGCCGGGTTTGATTTTCTGACTTAGTTCAATATTTGTTGGTGCAGCGAGAATATGAGTATTATCCGAAGTAGCCAGTAGAAGTTCATATTTTGCATGTTTATTGTCCCCAACAAAATCAATTCCCGAGCAAAATTCAGAACGAACTTCGGTAATGTTTCGTGTTACCGGATGTTCCGGTGAAGTTAGCAGGAGTGGGGCAAAATAAAATGGCATGGGTTGAAATTCAGGATTAGAACCCGCCGGAGCTACATTTACAGGAACAGATGCACACTGAACATCCTGAAGCAGCACGGGATTGATTCGAATACCGTAGCGGAAAAGTTGGTCGTTTAAGTTTAAATCCTGTTCGATTACCGGTGAAATACCTATAGTCGATAAATTTTCGCGTGAAATACGTACCCCATCAATCAACCAAAGCACACGGCCACCGTTCATAATGTATTGGTCGATAATAAATTTGTCTGATTCGCTAAAAGCTTTTGTTGGTCGGGCTATAATCACTACTTTATAGTTTCTCAAAATATCGGGATTACCCCATAATACTCCCCGGTCAATCTGAAAATACTGGCATAGCGATTTATCTACATCTTTGGTTTGAGATTCAGTTAGTTCACCATGACCTTCGATGTAAGCAATTCTTTTCACTTCAGTATTCACCAGTTGACGAATTCCGTCGGTTATCTCAAATTCAAGATTTTCAATGGATATATTCAGATTTTCATCTCCCGAATTTCCGCGAATATTTTTGAGCAGACAAACCTGAACTTTTCGTGTTTTATAGGTCATTTCCAACCATGGGAAAATGATTTTCTGAATGGCTTTACCTTCCTTATCATGCTCATAAACAGCTGTTGGAGTAAATCCATCCGTTTCCATTTCTGCATATTTCTTTTCCCGTTGCTCCTGATTTTCGGCGATGGACGGATTTGTGAATTCAATTATAGGTTTCTTATTGGTATAAACCGATAATTCTTCAATCATTTCAAGAGTTGATTTTTTAAGACGCTGAAATCCCGGATTTAAGTCTCCATCGAGATAGATGGTTATTCTAATCGGCTCTTCCACATTGGTCATCAGATTTTTTGACTGGTCGGAAATGCTGTAGCGCTTATCCGAAGTCAGGTCAATGCGGAAGAAAAAGAAATACGAAAGAACCAGAATCAGAATAATTGACGCTATTATAATGATATTCAGTGAATGTTTGATTTTCATTGGACTCCGAAATTTGTTACCTTGATTAACGGCTCACAAAGATAAGAAATTTTTCAAATGATTGATAATCTGTAGGTTTCAAAATTATTAAATCGGTTATTTAGTTTGTGTTGTTTTACTTTTTGATTTTCAGCAAGTTAGGCTCTTGATTGAATTTGAGCATATTACTTTTGCCTTAAAAAAGCTTATTTCTTTTTTGCAGTCATTTGTACAGTTGAGTGGGTGAATATATTTTATTATCTTTGCCATTCGGTATATAAAACTCTTTGTTCTAAGCGAATTTTTTGGTACTCAGAACAATATAAAAGAGTGGTTTTGAAGATTATAAAAATTGAACAGTAAAAGAAAGAAAACAGAATATGGGTAAAATAATTTCGTTAGCAAACCAAAAGGGTGGAGTGGGTAAAACCACCACAGCAATAAATCTGGCAGCTTCGCTGGCTACGCTTGGCAAAAAAGTACTGTTGATTGATGCTGATCCACAGGCAAATGCATCATCCGGACTTGGGATTGATATTCGTTCGCTGGAATTTACGATTTACGAATGTCTGATTGATAATGTTCCCCCAACACAGGCTATTCATCCTACTGAAGTTGAAAACCTGTTTGTATTACCTTCGCATATCGACTTAGTCGGAGCTGAAATTGAAATGCTGAACATGGATGATCGTGAAAAGGTTATGAAGAATATTCTGACTACACTTAAGTCGCAATATGATTATTTGCTGATAGACTGTTCGCCCTCTTTGGGATTGATAACTGTAAATGCTCTGACGGCTTCCGATTCAGTGATTATTCCGGTTCAATGTGAATATTTTGCGCTGGAAGGAATAAGTAAATTGCTGAATACCATTAAAATAATCAAGAGCAAATTAAATCCTGCACTCGAAATTGAAGGTTTTCTGCTGACCATGTACGACAATCGTCTACGTCTGGCTAATCAGGTGTTTGCCGAAGTGAAGAAACATTTTCAGGGCATGGTATTTGAAGCGGTTATCAATCGTAACGTGCGATTGAGTGAAGCTCCAAGTCACGGAAAACCTGTTCTGTTGTACGATGCAGATTCTAAAGGTTCATCGAATTATATGGATTTGGCAAAGGAACTCATTGAGAAACATAAATAATTGCCAATGGTTTAATTTCCAATTATCAATTAATTTTTGAATTGGAAATTGGAAATTCTTGGCAAGCCAAGCGGCAAAGCCGAATGGGAAATTTTAAAATTGAATTTATGGCAAAACATATTACAGGTCTTGGAAAAGGATTAGGTGCACTAATTGATACTGAGCATATCAGTACAGGTGGTTCATCGTCTATCAATGAGGTTGAACTGGATTTGATCGTTGCAAATCCAAACCAGCCCCGCACACATTTTGATAAAGAAGCACTGAATGAACTGGCGGCTTCTATCCGGGAGTTGGGCGTAATCTCACCTGTTACATTGCGTAAAAATGATGATGGAAAATATCTGATAATTGCCGGTGAACGTCGTTTCAGAGCATCGAAACTGATTGGACTGAAGAGTATACCGGCTTATATCAGAACAGCTGCTGATGAGCAGGTTATGGAAATGGCGCTGATTGAAAATATCCAGCGCGAAGACCTGAACGCGATAGAAATTGCACTTACTTTTTATCGCCTAATGGAAGAATACAAGCTTACACAGGAAAGGTTAAGCGAGCGCGTTGGTAAACAACGAGCCACGATAGCCAATTACCTGCGTTTGCTGCGACTTCCAGCAGAGATACAGATGGGTCTCAAAGATAAAAAGATTGATATGGGTCATGCCCGTGCTATTTTGGGGCTGGCAGATCCTGCCGCACAACTGCATTTGTACGAGTTGATTCTTAAAAATGATTTTTCTGTTCGCAAAGTGGAAGAATTAGTGCGATTGTATGTTGAAACAGAAAGTTTTGATTTGAAAACTAAAACCTCAGAAGCTAATCCGGTTAAAAAACTCCCTGAATTTGAGGATTTACAACAACAGTTGAGCCAGTTGTTCGGAACAAAAGTCCAGTTTAGCTGTAATCCCGACGGAAAGGGAAAAATTACAATTCCTTTCACCAACGATCAGGAACTTGCCGGAATAATGGAATTATTCGATAAAATATAAATACAATTTTGTGTCTGTAACCCGTAAGATAGTTGTTGTTTTAATTTCCCTGATATCATTTGTTGTTCAGGCTCAGGTGGTTGATAAAAAACAATTACCTGTCGATACATTGAGAAATAAACGGGTTGAGAAATCAATCACGAAAGTTGTTCAGGCTGTAGATACACTTAAACCGTTTAAACCCGATCCGTCTAAAGTAGTTTGGATGGGTGCTATTATTCCGGGTTACGGTCAGATTCTGAATCACAAATACTGGAAATTACCCATTGTTTATGGAGGTTTTTTGGGTTGCGCGTATGCCGTTTCATGGAATTCAAACATGTATCAAACCTACCTGAATGCTTACAGGGACATTATTTCGGACGATCCGACTGCAACCAGTTACCTGCTGATAATACCCAAGGGACGTACGATTGATTCGTATGGCGGAAAAAGTGCTTTCACATCGATTTTAAACACTAAACAGGAAAATTACCGGCGTTACCGCGACTTAAGCGTCATAGCTACAATAGCTTATTACGCGCTGACTATCGTGGATGCCTATGTGGATGCACAGTTATATGATTTTGATATAAGCCCCGATTTGTCGATGCGAGTTCAACCCACATTCATAAATAGTGGCATTGGGACATCCAATTCTTTAGCATTACAATGCTGCATTAACCTGAAATAGAATTCCGACCCATGAATTCCAAACGATAC
>CAIQOG010000579.1 GCA_903873355.1 uncultured Bacteroidales bacterium | reverse complement strand
GCTGAGGAATTGGCAGTAACATCGGAAATGTGCTTGCTGACGTGTTTATCGTGTGGAAGTGAAAGAAATACTTCTCTGAAGTGCATCAGAGCGCCAAAAACTGTTTCTTCGGATTGATAGCCTTTGGTGAAAACGTCCTCAAGTCCGCCATGATTCAGATAGATATTTCTCAATGATTTCAGAAAAAAGAGGCAATCGTTGCCATTAAAAGTGCGGTGAACAAAGCCTGAAACAATCGAAAATTCACGCTCATCCGCTTCGGTAATGAACTCAAAAGGCGAATTGTCCATCAGTTCCATCAGGCGTTTTGCATTTTTGATAATGCTAACCCGCTGTCCCCAGGCGATGGTTGCTGCCAGAAAACCGGCTATTTCAATGTCTTCTTTCCGGCTAAAGCGGTGCGGAATCTGAACCGGATCGGTTTCAATAAAATCAATCCGGTTATAAAGCTTTACACGGTCGTCAAGAAGGGCTTTCAGTTCCAATTGTTTATTTCAATTCAGTTTTAACGGCATTTTTATAATCAGCTGTAAATCCTGTATGTGCAGTAAAAATATATTCGGCAGCAGGCAGATTATTTATTTTTTGGAAGGATTTGATTGCCAGCGGCATATCTTTGCTGAAAAAGGAATTTGGTTTATCCACTTTGCCATCCTTCAAACCAAAAGCATCACCAACAAATAGAAATTTATCATTGATAAGATAGGACATCGAACCGGGTGTGTGGCCTGGTGTTGCTATGCAGGTAATTACAGTTTTAGAAATCGTAATTCTCTGTCCATCATCAAGTAAAGTATAGTCATTACGGGAAATATGATTGTGCATAAACATCATTTTGGCAGTTTTACCATTAATCATCTGCTCCTCGTCGCGCGAAAGATAAATTTTAGCATTTGAAAACGTTGAAAGTGCTGCAGTATGGTCACCGTCGCCGTGCGTCAGGAAAACGGCAACAACTTTAGCCGTGTCAATGTTGAGTTTTTTCAACTCTTCTTTAATTACTTTATCGTCAGCTCCGGCATCAATGGCAATGTAATTATCGCTATCTTTCACCAGAAACATGTTCACAAAACCATTTTTCACAGCAAAAACATTGCTTACAACTTCTTTTGTATCAATAACATGCATGTTTTTTACTTCCGATTTCATTTTCAACCCAAAGCCCACAGCGGTCAATACCAGGATGCCAATTACAACTCCGATTCCTATTAAAATTCGTTTAAGTGTCTTATTCATAATTCATTCATTTTGAGGGTGATTGTTTCTTTATTATATCTTTATTTAGAGGAAGATATCTTGGCACGGTTTCTTTGTATTCAGCATATAGTGGATATTTCTTCAAACTGATTCCTTCAGTAAAGTCGGAACTACCCATGAACAAAAGTATAAGTAAAACCGGACCTGTGAGCGTCCAGTTAATCCACTGTCCTGATGCTGCCACTCCAAAAAGATAAAATGAGACCCATGTAAATTGTTCGCCGATAAAATTAGGGTGACGAACATACTTCCACAAACCGTCAGACATAAATCCATTTTGGAGTGAACGATTATATTTGCCATCAGCTATAATTTTTTGCTTCTTCTGTAAATGAAACTCAAAAAGCTGATTATCAGCAATTGTTTCGAGTAAAATACATGAAATCATCAGCAATGCTGCCAATATATCAATGAAATTAAGGCTTACATTATTGTATTCAAGCGCCAACACCAAGGGTGTACAAAACAGAAGAATCAGAAAAAGTTGATAGAGCGAAATAAAAAGCAAATTGAAAAGAGTGAATCTTATTCCTTTCAGAACGGGATTTTGGCGCAACACACTCCAGCGATAATCCTCTTCCCCTTTCCAAGGAATAATATTATAACCACCTTTGCGATAGAAGTTATAACTTAGTCTAACACCCCAGAAAGTAACCAGCAGAGTCATTATCCAGATTCGCGGTGAATCCGGGCAGTATGATAGTGTAATCAGACTGTAAACTATTGGCATTATGCTCCATATTTTATCCACCTGACTGTAATTTCGGGTGATTTCACTTAACAGAAAACATACAGCTGCAGTAATAAGCATAATACTTGTGAGAGTTGCAAATAATTGCCCGGCGAGTGGATTTTTAGATGTAATATTCTGAAATAAAGTTAGTTGGCTGAATAATGAAAGTGTAAAATGATTCATAGATGACGAATTTTATTGTTTATTCAGAAATTAAACAATTTTTATGCAGGTTTTGTTTGGTTAAAAGTTCAGTTAGAATACAAAAGGAATAAACATTTTGGTGTTTTTCATGTAAATCCTGTATTTATCGCCAAAATAGGCAATGCATTCTTTTTCATCGTAACGTGAAGTCAGATAGAATAAATAGGTAGAAACTAAAGAAATAATGCATAAGTCAACTGAAGGATTTTTCAGCAAGATGCCCCAGGTTACAAAAATCAAAGAAGCATACAGCGGGTGACGGGTATGGCGAAAAACACCGGTTTCTACCAGCTCAGTAGTTTTTTCAAAACTAAACAGTTTGCTGTCGTTACGACTCGATGAGGGTTTGCCCTTGCGGAGTATTTCGTACATTCCGGCACCGACGAGCCAGATGGAATAGAAAAGTAAAAACCATGAAATCAATTGATTTATGCTGAATGGATTTTCAAACCAGTGTCTGTAATTCACGGCCAGCAGCCAGGCTAGTCCTTCCCAGCCAAAGAAACGATAAAACCCGTGACTTTTTACATGAAACAGGGTGCGCCACGAAAGGAAAAGTATAGCTGCGCTGAGAATGCCAAAAATAAATAGATTTGCCATAATCGTAAAGAGTTGAATTTAAATTTCGCTAATCCGAATCTTCTTTGTTTTCAGTTTACTATTATTAGTCTGGAAAATAAGGTCGTCAATTTTCGAAGCCTTCACACCAACAAATGCACAATCCTGCTTAATTTCTATCACTCCGAGTTCGTCCTGTTTCAGCTTTCCCTGTTTTTGAAACAGTCCGGCAATGTCACCTTTGGAGATTTTATCGCGCCTTCCGCCCGAAATATAAACTGTTTTCCATACCGATGGCAAGGGCAATGGAGCAGGTCGAATTTCTTCGATGGGTGTTTTACCAATAAAGTCGGGTAATTCTTCATTCTTCCACGCCAGAATATAAGCTGTTCCGTCGCTGTTCATACGCGCTGTACGACCATTTCGGTGCGTAAATTCCTGACTTTTAGAAGGAAGTTGAT
>CAIQOG010000578.1 GCA_903873355.1 uncultured Bacteroidales bacterium | reverse complement strand
TTGCTCCTAATCGAATTTCATCAATCAGTATGGTTCCTTTATAACCAAGTGCATCGCCATTGAGGGCAAATTGAATGGTTTTTATGGCATTCAAATCGACAGCTGAACCTGTAAAATCGAAGAATAATTCAGTGTAGGTACTGTCGTTGTACATTACCCGTTTTTGAATACTTGCATTTTTCGAAGCTGCATCTAAAACATAAGCATTAATTTTAAAAGGCTTATCGGCATTTACTGGCTTAAGTCGGATGTACATATACGGATTATCAATAATACTTACAGTATTTGCAAATGATGTCCCAAAAGCAGTCCATTTGGTGTTTTTATTACATATCACTTTCATAGTTCCATCGGCTTCAGAAATTGTATATTGTCCTTTTAGACCTACCCACCAGTTATTTGCTCCATCGTCAAATTTATCACCAAAGGCATAACTGGCAATATCTTCAACAGTAACAAGGAAAGTTGTTACAACCGAATCGATGCTGGCACCTTCCAAACCACCGTTGTCTTTTACTTTTACGCTTACTAAGGTTGATCCAACCGATTGTGGGCTAAATTTCAAAGTACCTGTAGTTTCGTTAGGAGTATATATGATAAGCGGATCGGTTATCACGCCACTTGGCGAACAAGAAGCAGAAATCGTAATTTCCTGAGTTTTATTCGGATCACCATCGGTAATGCCCGATAACGAGATAATTTGCTCCGGTGAATTATTAAAAATACTTACCGTTTTTATTGGATTAATAGTAGGTTGATTGTTTAAAAGCGGATCGAGCACCGGTATTATAAAACTGTAATTTAGTGAATCTTTCCCACCTTTATCTATCCCGCCATCATCTTTCAACTTTATTGTTACAACGATATTTCCACTTCCTGTTCCGGTAGGAGTAAACTTTAATTTTGCTGTAGAACTACCCTGAATGTACTCAATTATTGGATTTGGAATAATTGCCGGATTTGAACTAATGCTCGAAATTGTCAGATTTTGAATAACTGAAGGATTTCCATCACTAATACCCGTTAGGTTAATCGTCTGTTCACCCGAACTATTTTCAACTCCTTCAACTGTTGGAACCGCATCAATTACAGGTGAGAGATTAAATGCTTTAAACGAACCTTCATCGGCTCCAATATCCGGAACAGAGTTGTTTCGAACATCACCATCAATATCGGATGTAACTTCTGCTATTACTTTTCCGCCACCTTCCACTTTGGTTGAAATTGATGGATTGATGTGCAGGTCGGTTGCGCTAACAAACGGGGGTAATTCAGTTACTGAATTTTGGTCTTTACCTGAAGATGCAATACTGGTTTTATACGCATCCAGATTGGAATAGGCTGTAGTCAGGGTAATAAAATTGGTGGCTTCAGGATAATACAAATTATTATCCGAATTAGCATCTAAATCCGTAATTTTCTTGCTTTTGGAATATACCACATAATTATTTCCGGCACCAGTTGAATTATTGACAAAGATATTATTGGCAATGCTTGCACCAAAGGTTTGAGTTCCTTCAATGTTTAAAGCAGCGCTCAAAAAAGTAGCCGGAGTACTTTGATTTACATTGACAGAATTATTGTAAACATAATAAAATGGTGTTGTAACCGTGCTTGCCAATAAATTTATCCCGGAAATTGTTGAAGTTGTATTTAACGATGACTCAGCTTTAAGGTTGGAC
>CAIQOG010000577.1 GCA_903873355.1 uncultured Bacteroidales bacterium | reverse complement strand
TATTCACACCGTTACTTCGTGGTTGTTTGCCAGTACTTCGCGTGTAGGTTGGGATTCAAATATTTTTGGTCCTTACTTCGTTACCGGTGCTTTTGTTTCCGGTACGGCTGCGGTGATTGTTGCCATGTACATTTTCCGTAAGAATTACAAACTTGAAGAATACATCACTGACAAACATTTCGATATGATTGGAAAACTGATGGTGCTGGTCTCGCTGGTATATCTGTATTTCAACCTGAACGAATACATGGTGCCCGGTTATAAAATGAAAGAGGCTGAAGCAATGCATTTACGCGATCTTTTTACAGGAAATCACGCTATGTTGTTCTGGGGAGTTCAGATTCTGGGGTTGGCAATTCCAATTATCTTGTTGCTTTTCAAAAAAATGAGAAAACCGCTTCCAATGCTTGTTATCGGCATCATGATTTTGCTGGGTGCCTGGTTTAAACGCTATATCATTGTTGTTCCAACCATGGAACACCCGTTTCTGCCCATTCAAAACGTGCCGCAAAACTGGAAGATTTATACTCCTACGCTCATAGAAATACTGGTAACCCTTGCGCCAATGATTATGGTGCTGATGATTATCACCATTCTGGCAAAGGTTATTCCGATTGTTTCGGTGAGTGAAACCCTCGAACACCTTGAAATCACTGAACAAGTTGAAGGTGAATCGAAAAAATAAATATTTAGGTCTTATATCAATCTGACTACTTATGTACAATAGAAATTTTAAAATTGTTGCCCTTGCTGTTGTTTCAGTATTTTTCCTGAAATCGTTTGCTCAGAATAACTGGAATGTACCTGCCGATAAAAAAGCCAAAAACAGTTATATCAAATTCGATGCTGCATCAGCAGGTCAGGGTGAAGCCATTTACAATAAAAACTGTGCTTCCTGTCACGGAAATCCGGGCAAAGGCAATGTTCAGAAAACGTTGAATCCGATTCCGCCGGATTTATCTACAAAAGGAACTCAGTCGCTAACCGATGGTGAATTATTTTATATTCTTTCCACCGGTCGGGGGTTAATGCCGAATTTTAAAAGCATGATTTCGGATGAAGAACGCTGGAAAGTGATTTCGTATATCCGCAGTTTCAATAAGGGCTATGTGCAGACGCTTTCCAAGTTTGATCCCAACAAAGCCAAACTGCTAAAGGTCAGCACCAATTATGATCCGATAACCGCTCAGGTAAAAGTGGATGTAAAAGTGAATGAGAAATCGGGAGTTGTTGCATTGAAAAATGCGGAAGTTGGATTGTTCGTTGTCCGCTATTTCGGCAAGCTCCAGATTCAGAAAAATAAACTTACCAATGCTGAAGGACAGGTTGTGTTTGATTTCCCGAAAGATATTCCGGGTGATAAAACCGGAACTATTGAGTTGGTGGTAAAACTCAACGACGATAACTACGGTGAAATTGAATCTTCGACCAAACTACAACTGGGTGTACCAACCGATAAACCTGCACTGACCCATAAACGTGCTATCTGGGGTACGCTTGCAAAAGCTCCGATCTGGATTATTGCACTTTATCTGGCAGGAATCCTTACATTTGGTGCTGTATTATTGTATCTGATTTTTGCACTCAATAAAATTCGCAAAGCAGGTAGCAATAAACCACAATAAAACTAAGAATATGAAGAGTAACTTTCTTTCTATTGCAGCTATTTGTTTGCTTTTAAGCTTACAAACAGCATTTTCGCAGGTCGATCAGTCGGGCGAAGTTGGTGTGTACGAACATTTGGGAACTACTTTGCCGCTTGACCTGAAATTTGCCACTGATAAAGCTGATTCGGTTACACTCCGTCAGCTTATTACGAAACCAACGATATTGTCGTTCGTGTATTTCGATTGTCCGGGACTTTGCAGTCCGCTGCTCGAAGGAGTGGGTGATGTTATCCGCAAAACACCAACGGAAGTGTTGGGGAAAGATTATCAGGTAATTACGATTAGTTTCAATTTTCGGGATACACCGCTGAAAGCTAAGGACAAGAAAAAGAAATTTGTAGATCGTTACTCGAAAGATCATGGCGATGGCTGGATTTTCCTTACCACCGACAGTTCAACAATTTTCAAAATAACGGATGCAACCGGTTTCAAAGTAAAAGCTGTTGGATTGGATTTTGTGCATCCTTCAGCTATTATTGCTGTAAGTCCAACCGGAAAAATTACCCGTTACCTATACGGAATTACTTTCCTGACCTCAGACTTTAAACTGGCCATCATTGAAGCAGGAAAAGAACAAACCAGACCAACGATACAAAAGTTATTGTTGATGTGTTATACCTATGATCCGGAAAACAAACGGTTCGCATTGGATGTTACTAAGATTGCAGGAACAATAATTTTGTTTTTTATCGCAGTTTTTTTTATTGTTTACGTATTAAGACCTAAAAAGAAAAATTAAAAATTAATATTATATGAGTAAAGAAGTCGGAAAAACCGGGTATGTAAGTTATCTCGACCATCAGGGCAAATATACCGGAATTCGTTCCTGGATTTTTGCCACTGACCACAAGCGCATAGGCTTGCTGTATATGTATGCCATCGCTGCATTTTTTGTTATCGGAGCATTTTTGGGTTTAGCCATGCGTATCGAGTTAATCGCACCGGGTCAAACCATTATGAAACCGCAAACCTATAATGGCGTTTTTACGGTTCATGGAGTTATAATGATTTTTATGGTAGTAATTCCGGGTTTATCTGCCGTTTTTGGTAATTTCTTTTTGCCAATTATGATTGGTGCTAAAGACGTTGCTTTTCCGAAATTGAATCGGTTTTCGTGGTGGATTTTCATGGTAGGTAGTGCCATGGCTGTTGCCTCACAATTTTTAAAACACGGACCTCCCGATACTGGCTGGACATTTTATGCTCCTTACAGTACGACAACAGGCACTAATGTAATTATGGCAACCACTGCAGCTTTTGTACTTGGATTCTCATCTATTCTTACCGGTCTGAATTTTATTGTAACCATTCATCAGATGCGTGCGCCGGGCATGAAGTTTTTTAATATGCCGCTGTTCCCGTGGGCAATTTATGCAACCGCATGGATTCAGTTGCTGGCTACTCCGATTGTAGGTATCACACTGGTTATGCTTATTGCTGAGCGTTTGTTTGGAATCGGATTTTTCGATCCTGCATTGGGTGGTGATCCGCTGCTGTATCAGCATCTCTTCTGGATTTATTCGCATCCGGCGGTTTACGTTATGATTTTGCCTGCCATGGGTGTAATTTCGGAAGTAATTCCTACTTTTTGTCAACGTAAAATTTACGGTTATAAAGCCATTGCACTTTCAAGTCTGGCAATTGCCGGTGTTGGATTCCTCGTGTGGGGACATCACATGTATACTTCGGGTATGAGCGAACAGGCTCGGTGGTTTTTTTCATTGCTTACGTTTATCGTAGCAGTGCCGAGTGCTATTAAGGTATTTAACTGGCTTTCAACCATGTACAAAGGTTCTATAGATATGCAGCCGCCATTCCTTTATGCGGTTTCTTTCATCTTCCTGTTCATTATCGGCGGAACTACCGGTTTGATTTTAGGTTCGGTGGCAACAGATGTTCAGGTACACGATACATCGTTTGTGGTGGCACATTTCCATTATATCATTTTTGGCGGTATGGGCTTTGCATTCTTCTCGGCCATTCATTATTGGTTTCCGAAAATGTACGGCAGAATGTATAATATCAAACGGGCCAACTGGGCATGGGGATTTCTGTTTACCGGATTCAACCTGCTTTATTTCCCGCAGTTTATCATTGGTGTTCAGGGAATGCCGCGCCGTTATTATGATTATTTGCCACAATTCCAGTGGGCTCAGGTTATTTCAACGGTTGGTGGTTTTATACTTGTCAGTGGTATATTAATGATGATTTACAATCTGATAGCCGGTGCGCGTAATGGAACTATCGCTGTAGCAAATCCATGGCATGGCACCACACTCGAGTGGCAGATTCCATCGCCTCCATCGTTGGAGAATTTTGACGAAGAAATTGTTGTAAAAGAAAATCCCTACGATTACGAATAAATTGAACTTGTTATGAGTGAAAAACATCATGTAGAAGAACACCGCGACGACGAAGCCAAGAAATTAGGCATGTGGTTGTTTATTTTCACCGAACTTTTGCTGTTTGGTGGTTTATTTATTGTTTATTCTATTTTCAGGTTTGAATATCCGACGAGTTTCCGTGAAGGTAGTCTGGAACTTAGTGTAACCATTGGTGCCGTGAATACCATTGCGCTGCTGATAAGCAGTATGACAGTGGCTATGGCGTTGACAGCCGTTCAGAAAGGCGACAAAAAACTGGCCATGCAATTGATAGGAGTGACGTTGTTTATGGCACTTCTTTTCCTTGTAAACAAATACTTTGAATGGGGACATAAGTTTGAAATGGGATTATATCCGGGGTCAGAGTTAATGACTCACCTTGACAGAGGACACCTGCTGTATTTCAGCCTTTATTTCTTCATGACCGGATTACATGCATTACATATAATAGTTGGTATGGTGTTACTTTTTATTTGTTTGTTTAAGGTGAAAACAGGTAATGTACACAACCAAAATTATGCATTTATGGAAAATGGTGCTCTTTACTGGCATCTTGTGGATTTAATCTGGATTTTCCTCTTCCCGTTGATGTATCTGATTTCATAATAATAAAACACAAAAACGATGGCAAATAACACATCACATACAACAGAATATAAGGTTCTGATACGGGTACTATTGGTCTTAATGACTATGACTTTGCTTACCATCAGTGTGACCTCATTAGATTTGGGTGCATTAAGTGTAACTGTGGCATTGCTTATTGCCTGTTTCAAAGGGTATATGGTTCTGTCTTATTTCATGCATTTGAAATACGAAAGTCTGTTGCTGCGCATTCTGGTGGGAATGGTTTTTGTGCTTTTTGCACTAATGGTTCTTATTACTTTTATCGATTATGCCTACCGGTAATCAACTAATTTTAAGTTCATTCAATTTCGGAGAATTGTAAATTGTAAATTGTAAAATTGTAAATTTAAATATATGTACAGTAACGCATCAAATTTTGTGCATGGAGTTGATAATGCCTTCATGCTGATATTTGGGATATCCATTTTCTTCCTGGTTACATTGACAGGTACGATGATTTATTTTATTATCAGGTATAATAAAAAACGTCATCCAAAAGCCGAACAGATTGAAGACAATATGTGGCTCGAAGTAACATGGACAGTGATACCGACGATATTGGTATTTATTATGTTTTACGTTGGCTGGTCGAGTTTTTTACCCATGCGTATTGTGCCTAAGAACGTAATGCATGTAAAGGCTGTTGCCAAAATGTGGAAATATACTTTTGAATACGAAGGTAACAAAGAGTCGGATACACTGGTTTTGCCGGTTGATATACCCGTAAAAGTGGATTTAATTTCGAAAGATGTACTTCACGGCTTCTCAATTCCGGCATTCCGCATTAAGGAAGATATTGTTCCGTTCAAAAACAACTATTCCTGGTTTACTCCCGGCGAGAAAGGTGATTTTGAATTGTATTGTACCGTTTATTGCGGGGTAAGTCACTCGTATATGTACACCATCGTTCGGGTTGTTGATCAGGATTATTTCAAGCAATGGCTGGCTAAATTACCGGTGAAGAAAGCTGATAATAATCTGGGACGTCAGGTACTTGAGAAAAACGGATGTACAGCCTGTCACTCACTGGATGGTTCAAAGACCGTAGGCCCAACATTTAAAGGACTTCATGGCACTGGGGTAGATGTAACAACCAATGGAGTTTCCCACAAGGTAAAAGCCGATAATGAATACATAAAATCGTCAATTCTTGATCCAAATAAGGACATTGTAAACGGATATCCGCAGGGAGTTATGAAAGCTTACAAAATAAGCGATAAGGATATTGAACTTGTTAATGAATATCTGAAGAATCTGAAATAAAATTTTGAAAAACACTCATCTTAAAGATGGTTGCTTTTCAAATAAACCTAAATTATGAGACACTATTTTTTAAAAACAATTGATATAATAAAATCTATATCCCCAAAATCGGTTCTCTCACTAATAAAATACCGTGTTTCAATAGCTGTTTCATTTACGGGTGTCACAGGGTATATTGTTTATACGGGACATGTAGATTGGAATGTGTTACTGGTTGCACTCGGAGTTTTCTTATTTGCATCGGGTGCAAGCGGACTTAATGAGGTTCAGGAGCATAAGTACGATGCATTGATGAATCGTACCAAAAATCGTCCGATTCCTACAGGTCAGCTTTCGCCACATGTTGCATTTATAATCTCATTCTGGTTTATAAAGGCAGGGTTCACAATTTTATTTCTCGCTTTTGGAATTATACCGGCTTTATTGGGTTTGCTCAATATTTTCTGGTACAATGGAGTGTACACTTATCTCAAACGGGTTTCATCTTTTGCTGTTGTGCCTGGTTCTCTGGTTGGTGCTATTCCTGCTTTTATAGGCTGGACGGCAGCCGGAGGGAAGATGGTTGACCCGACAATCATTTTTATTGCATTCTTCCTGTTTATATGGCAGATCCCTCACTTTTGGTTACTTATGCTAAAATATGGAGAAGAATACGAACTCGCAGGCTTCCGTACCATTAATCAGGCCATACAAACGGTAAATCTGAAGAAAATAATTTTCACATGGGTTGTGGCCACCTCAGTTATTTCAATTGCTATACCGTTGTATCTGACACAACTTTCTTGGACGTTTTTTGCGCTCGTATTTGTCCTTAATATTCTTTTTATCGGTCTGTTTACTTCACTGTCGTTCGGAAAATCTTCAGAAGTAAAACTGAAAAAATCATTTATCAGCATCAATCTTTATATGATGATTTTTATGCTTATGCTGATAGCATTTAACTTAGCTGTTTAATGATTTACTTTTGATAGAAGTAAATCTACCAAATTTTTTGCTGCTTTAAGGTTCTCAAAATCAACAGTCAGATGGGCATGATCAATATATTCATTGTAAAGCCATGGATCACCAACTGCAAACACATAACCTTTTCCGTACTTTGCTTCAGCCATAATTACTTGTTTGTTTTCTTCCAAAACAGATTTTGATGGTTTAGTACAGGTAATCGATGAAATCTCTTTCAGGAAAATCTTGGAAACATCTTTAAACAATGGATGATTTGGAAGATTAATGCTTGCACAGCTATTGTAATTTCGGGGCATACCTGCTTCGGCTTTTTTTTCGGGATGTAATAAATCGTTATTGAATTTCATCCCAAATTTTGCTGCGAGAATATTGAAACTATCCAGTTCACAATTTTTCCCATCGTTGGCAAGCATTACCAATACACCTCCATTTTTCACCCAGTTGGAAATAACTGTTGCAGCAGCATTATCCATATAATTCGGATTGGCAGTTTCCAACTTTGTATCAGGGTCTACAATTATGTAAACATCAGCAGTGTCAAGGTTTTTTTTAGCTGGTTTTTCTCTAAGGGTAGAAATTAAAGCACCTTTAGCCTGGAAAAGTTCACCGAGTTCGGAAAATCCACTTAGCGCTTTATCCTCCCAAATGTAATGAAAAGGTTTGCCGGTTTTGCTATTTATTTCATTGTTGTAGAAATTGTCGAGCACTACCTTTTTTTGAGCGGAAATAGTTGAAAATATGCAAACAAATAAAGTTGTAATTAAAATCTCATGTTTCACGAATTTCATAATAGTTTTTTAATGTAATGTTGTTAATAATATTTACTTTTAGTTTTCCTTCTTCTATACTTCTCCGTTCGATATTAAATGTTGTCTGTATTCTGAAGGAGTGGTGCCAAATTTCTGTTTGAAACAACGACTGAAATAACGCGGGTCTTCAATTCCGACTTTGTAGGATATTTCAGAAACAGATAAATCTGTCCTGCGGATATATTCTGCAGCTCTTTCAAACCGGATTTCGCGTACAAACTCAACTGGCGATAAACCCGTCAGACTCTTTAGTTTGTTGAAGAAAACTGTGCGGCTCATGTTTAATTCTGAGGCAAGATAATCGATATTCAAATCGAAGTTTTCAATATTTTCGTTCATAAGCTTAATAAGATGTTGCATAAACTTATCTTCATCCGATGTAATTTCCAGTGGTGGTAAGGTCAACTCGGATTTGTTGCTTACATATTGTGCACGGTAGTAATGTTGTAATTTAAGCCGTTGAATAATCAGATTCTCAATACGGGCATGTAAAAATTCTGAACTAAACGGTTTTGTAATGAAATCATCTGCACCAACCTTCATACCGGCCACCTTACTTTCCATATCTGTGACTGCAGTCAGTAAAATAACAGGAATGTGGGATGTGCGTGAATCTGATTTTATTAACTTAGTGAGTTCCAATCCATCCATTTCCGGCATCAGCAAGTCTGTAATAATAAAATCGGGCATTAAATGTTCCACCTTGTTCCAACCTACCAGACCATTTTCAGCTTCTACAACCCGGTATTTCTTTTTCAGACTTTTCTTCAGGAAATGTCGAAGTTCGTCATTGTCTTCAACAACTAAGATTAATGGTGCCATTTTTACGGAATCAGTATTTTCCTGTTCCGAAAGTTGTTCATTTTCAAAAGATTCACTTTGGGTCTTAGTCTCGTTAGATACAATCAGATCCACATCATCGTCATAATGATCAGTACCCAGTTTAAACTCTACATCGAATGTAGTACCTTTACCCAACTGACTGTCTACATGTATGCTTCCATGATGCAAATCTACCAGTTTCTTTACCAGATCAAGACCGATACCCGTACTTTTTTGAGCAATATTCCGTAAAGTGGGAATACTGAAAAAGCGATCGAAAATAAAATTAATCTTCTCTTGTGCTATTCCAACACCTTCATCAATAACAGAAAGTATTGCAGTATCTTCTGTTAGTTTTGTTTTAACCGTGATATTTTTACCTGATGGAGTAAATTTGAACGCGTTGGAGAGCAGATTTGAAACAATAGATTCATATTGCTCCGGGTCAACCCATATTTTCGCATTATTCGATTCGTCTATAAAATGAAAACTGATATTTTTCGAGTGAGCAATTTCAAGGAAATTACTACTAATCAGGCGTGTAAAATCTCCGAAATGAATTTCTTCCACTGTCAATCTCATTTTATTGTTCTGAACTTTACGGAAATCGAGAATTTGATTTATCAAACCCATTACACGATCCAGATTCCGTCGTATCATTGTTAGTTGCTCATGAATAGCCGAATCTTGATTTTCCTGCAGTATGTTGTCAATTGGTAATGAAATTAAAGTAAGCGGAGTGCGTAATTCATGCGAAATGTCGGTGAAAAAACGCAGTTTCATATCCGTCATTTGTTTTTCGAGTTGCACATTGTTCTTAAGTTTGAAAATAGTAAGGAAAATGTATAATGTGACCACAAAAACCCCAATGATGAGTATCAGGTAAATAAATTTGGCAAATCCTGACTGCCAGAACGATGGTAAAATACGAATCTGAATTTGACGCTCGTTTTCAAGCCAAACACCCTCACTGTCGGTAGATTTTACATGAAAAGTATAAGTTCCGGGAGGTAATGCGGTGTATGTTGCAAAATGTTTAAATTGAACATTGTTCCAGTCGCGGTCGAAACCATCCAGTTTGTAAGCATATTGAATTTTCTCCGGTGCCCGCATATCGAGGGTTGCAAATTCAAGAGTAAATACATTTTGTTTGCTGCGGAATTCAATCTTTTCACTTTTGTCAAGAGGTTTATCGAGAATATCTTCTTTATCACCTGTCTCCACTTCTTTGTTGAACAACAATAGTCTTGTGAAAACCAATGGTGCATTAATTACCCGACGCCTTACAGCATCAGGGTTGAATGAATAAAAGCCTGATTTAGAGCCAACACAAATTTCGCCGGATTGTAGTAAACAAGCCGATGCTTCAGAGAATTCCACATTTTCAAGCTCATTTCCTTTCCCAAATGATTCAATTTTTTTTGACTTTTTACTGAATTTGACTATCGAATTTTCGGTTGTGAGCCACAAATTTCCCTGATTATCATCAATAATAGTATAAATAACATTGTTCGGCATACCTTTCGTGCGGTCATATACTTCAAATTCAGGTTGTTTATTGTTATCAATCTGTTTTTTTAGTTTATTTAATCCACCACCAAATGTACCAAACCACATGTTTTTTTCCACATCTTCAAAAATGCAGTACACATCATTTGTTCCTAAACTATTTGAGTCATTATTGTTTTTATGAAAATAGCGGAATTTTATATCTTTAATTGATTTAAATGCGGCATTAAACAAAACAAAACCTTCAGTTGTAGCAACCCAAATTTGGTTTCTGGAATCGGCAAATACCTGACGAACCTTAGAACAATAGGTATTTGGATAATTTGAAAGGTCATTTTTAGCATGAAGAAAACGGATTTTGCCGTTTTGTTCATCAATTAAATGTAATCCTCCGCCATAGCTTCCTGCCCATATCCGACCGATTTTATCCTGAATAACTGAGTAGAAATCGTTATTTGCGGGTGAATAAATATCATTGGGATTATGAACAAAATTTTCAATTCGGAAAGAATTGCCTGAACCAATAGGACTTAGGCGGAACAAACCCTGTTTCTTTGTTGCCAGCCAAATATTCCCCGATTTATCCTGTAGAAAATTATATACCAACACTTCCATGTTTCCACCGCGGGTAATTCTTCCATCGCGACTTAATGTGCCGATTTCCCTTTTGTTTTGATCAAATACATGAACCGAACCATCTTTACAGGCAATCCACAATCTGTTTTTGTTGTCTTCGAATATGGCACGTGTTTCATTTGAAATACTGTAAACTGAATGATTCTGAAATAAAATATGATTGAAATAATCGGGCAGGAAAGTACATTTAAAAAGCCCGTTACCACGATTAGTGCTTATCCATAAAACTCCCTGAGAGTCAGATAAAACGTGGTTCACGCCATAAGAAAACAACACATTGATATCGTCGCTATAGGCACTGTTGAACGGAACAAGACGATTATTCGTGCGGTCGAACCAGGAAAAGAAACCAAGGTAAGGTTGAACCCACAGAATGTCCTTTTCGTCTTCGAAAATCTGAAAATTCGGATTGGTAACCTGACCTTCATTTATTTTTGTATCATATTGAATAATTTTATTGTTCTCCGGTGAGAAATGAAGCACTCCCGATGACCGGATTTCTAACCATGCATCACCTGCCCTGTCAATATAGATGCTTTGAATATCATTTGTCTTCATAACAGGAAATCTTTCTTTTGTAAAATGTTGCAGATTTCCCTGTAAAACATCAAAAGTAAAGAATCCTTTTCCCTGTGTAGCCAGCAAATAATTACTTGAATTAAAGCATGCAATATTGGTTACAATAACATTGTCTGATAAATCGGTAGTTTTAAAAGTCTTTGTTCTTTTTTCATATTGATAAAGTTTACCTTCAGAAGAGAAAAGTATTCTTTTGTCGTTTTCATTGAAAGAATAAAATGCTTGTTTGCTAAAATAGTCGTGAATTTTACCTGATTGTTCCAAACACCTTAATCCGCTTTGAGTCAAAAACCATGTATTTTTATCATGATCCTCAAATATTAATCTCACCGAATTATTTGGCAGAGAATTGTTTTTTTTATTGAAAAGAGTAATCGTAAGTTTTTGGGTTACTTCATCAGTTTCAATTTTGTAGAAACCATTATCATAGGTCGAAAGCCACACATTACCGGATGGAAATGTATAAATGTCACGGATTTTATCATTAAGCAACTGACCGTTCCCTTTATCAATTCTGGCTAATTCCTCGGTTGATTGATCCAGACGGTAAATAATATCATCGTATGTTTTTACCCAGATTGAACCCCATTTATCTTCTTTGATTGATAAAATGCGATTGCTTAAAATTGATAGTTTTTTATCGGGTTTTGAACTGTAGAGTATGAAATTATATCCATCAAACTTATTTAATCCATCACGAGTTCCGAACCACATATAACCTTTGTGATCTTTCATCATAGCAGTAATGCTATTTTGTGACAAACCATTATCGGAAGTATAATGAGAAAAAGAAAAATGGTACTGAGCATTTGCAGAAAGAGCTGATAAAATGCTGATTAATAGAAACAACCTTTTCATAATGCTGAATTTTAATAATTTCATACACAAAAATAAGGATTTGATTCAGCAATGTGATATTATTTTTCTGTTTTTTTTCTGTTGTGTCAAAAAATGCACAGAATCAATTTATTTTTCCACATTATTTGAAATTAATACCTCTATATTTGCATCGTAAAACATTAAACAAATTCAAACAATTAAAACAAAAAATTATTATGAAAAAAACATTACTCATTTCAGCAATGGCATTTATTGCTATTATTGGATTAAACGCACAAACAGTATGGAACTTTAGTCTTGCACCCTACGGTGCTACCGGAGCAACCGGAG
>CAIQOG010000576.1 GCA_903873355.1 uncultured Bacteroidales bacterium | reverse complement strand
GCTTGAAGTTTTGCAGGAGCAACTTTAAATTGTGTATTAAAAATTTCAGTATTCTCACCATAATTCCAACCTGCTTTTAAAGTTAATGTATTGGCATTGGCAACTTCAGGTTTCTTTGCAAATTTTTCCTGAATAAATTGCAATGTGTAATCGAGTGGTTTTTCAAACATCCAGAATAACAAACCAAGCACGAACATATTTTTTGAACGTTCGATTTCTTTGTTTCCCATTCCTGTTTCGGCCAAACACTCTTTGGTTAATTTTGTAACATCAACCTTGTGCACGATGTAATTATCGAGCGAATGATCTTCCAATGGATTTACGCCATCGGGATAATCAGCCAATCCAAGATTTTTTTTATCAAATCCTGCAAGGTTGGCAACAATGGTTCCACCAGGTTTTAAGCGATGCAAATCAACTTTAAGTGCTGCTGCATTCATAGCAACAATCACATCATACTCATCACCCGGAGTAAAAATTTCACGACTGCCGAAGTGTACCTGAAAACCAGATACACCGGCAACCGTTCCAATAGGGGCACGAATTTCCGATGGATAATCAGGAAAAGTACTCAGGTCGTTTCCGAACAATGCAGCAGTATCTGAAAACTGCATTCCTGTGAGTTGCATCCCATCACCCGAGTCGCCCGAAAAACGAACAACTATGTGATCAACTTCTTTTTCTTCAACAACTCTATCCATTTTTTTTTCAGCGGAATTCATGCTAATAAATTATGCGTGTAATAAATCTTTTTTTGCTCCTAAATCTTCTTTTGATTCTACACAATCAGGATCAGGTACGCAACAATCAACCGGACAAACCGATGCACATTGTGGCTCTTCGTGGAAACCTACACATTCTGTACATTTATCAGGAACGATATAATAATAATCGCCAGATACTGCAGCTTGTGCATCATCAGCTCCTGCTGTTAATCCGCTCTTTCCGGTAAACGTTCCTTTTGCGGTTGTACCGTCAGAAAAACGCCACTCAGCACCAGCTTCGTAGATTGCATTATTAGGACATTCAGGTTCGCATGCACCACAGTTGATACATTCGTCAGTGATTTTAATAGCCATAATCTTTGTGTTTTTTAAGTGTTTTTAATTGTTTGAATGAGGGTGTAAAAGAACTGCCAAAACATTTAATTTTCTATGATGTAAATCAGTTTTCGAAGCAGATAAGGGATGAGGGAATGAAGAGATGAAGGGATGAGGCGATGAAGAGATGAAGGGATGAGGGTATGGTGAGTTCGACATTCGACATTTAAAGTTCGTCATTCATTATTTTTAAATATCGAACACTGAATTTTGAACAACATATTATAGAAAAAAATCATACGTCCGTTTTTCAGTAAGAACAGATTCCTCTTCCGCTTTGCGAAATCGGAATGACGGTACTAAATATAAAGGTAGCGCGCGCGAAGCGCGCCTTATTGCGCATAACAATTTGTCATTCCGAAACGTAGTGAGGAATCTCTCTTTTGAAACATTATAACACTATCATTAATGTAAACGGAAAGGATTACTCCACCACAAACTTGGTATTGAACAAACCTTGTTGTGTTTCTGCTTTTATAAAATACATCCCATGAGCTAACATTTCTTGTACTTCAAAAACACTTTCTGTTGTGGTGTAATGTGCAACAAGTTTACATTGCAGGTTATAAATAGCAAAGTGCTTTTCACCTTCGGTGTTGTTAAAATTGATGGTGAATGTTCCGGTGTTGGGGTTGGGATAAATATTTATTTCGTTGCTACTATAAACTTGTTCAATTCCAACCGCTCCTGCTGCAAACGGATCTGATAAATTACTGCAACCATTTGTACTGTCTGCTTTAACAGTATAGTTTCCGTTTGTTGTTATTATTAGTATTTGCAATGTAGCACCTGTAATTGCACTTGTG
>CAIQOG010000575.1 GCA_903873355.1 uncultured Bacteroidales bacterium | reverse complement strand
TGATTTGTTTTTAGACTTTACGGAATTCACATCATTAGAATACAATTGTGAAAAAGGGGAAGTTTCGCCCGGTTTTCGCAACCAGACACCAATTTCCACAACCTTATTCGAATCGGCATAGCTTACTGATGTTTGGCTACCAAATGCCGGTAATGGAACTATTGTCTTCTGGTTTTGATAGATTACAATAACAGAATCTGCATTTTGTGCCATCGTTACAAACGATGTCATTCCAATAATCAATACTAAGAATTTGGTTAGATTTTTCATTTTATCAGTAGTTAATATTTATGCATACATAACTGTTCTCATCACCAATCAGGTATATTTTATCAGGCTCCCCATTTGGTTTCCGGCTAAGCATCATTTTCGTATTGGTAAATACTTTTTTGATTTTCCCTTTTGGGTTTTGTGCCAGATCGTTGTTATTTATATTGTTAGCTGCAATATCCGAATTCTCGATTGTGATGGTGTAACGCGGGTTTTTCGTGGGTGCTTTCGCCAGTTCATTGGTATTAACCGGAACTGAATCAATCACTTTTGGGATTTCGGCTAAGGTGTTTTTTGTTGGAAGAATCGTATTTGAATCAACAACAGCCGGTAAGGACTTATTTTTTATTCTTTGATTCCGGGCTTGCTCTCGGTTAGTATAATCAATAGTTGTGTTGATATTTTGAACTGGTGCAATTACGTTTTTTACAGGAGTTTGAGGTTTTGAAACATGCTGGGCAACATCTTGTTTTGGCTTGGAATTGAAATCAGTTGTCATTAAAAACAAACTTGCAATCAGCAAAAGTATTGATGCTGCTGCCGCCCAATAATAGAAAAACCGCTTTTTGCCAGCTGGCTTTGGTTCGGCAATCAGGATGATTTTCTCAGTCAGTTCGCGGCTTTCGATAGCATAGTTTTCAAGTGGATCAACGAACTTTGCTTTTTGCCACGATTCCCATTCAAATTTAAACAGTTCGTCTTTTTCAATCTGCTGTAGCAAATTTTTCCTGGTTAGTGCATCAAAATCATCCTCCACCAGCCGGAACATGATTTCTTCGTAATTATTTATATCTATGTTCATACCGTTTCCAGTTCTAAAATCTTTTCTTTTATAGCTTTCCGTGCTCTGAATAAGTACACTTTTACCTGTGCTTCAGTCAACCGCGTGATTTTCTCTATTTCTTTATATGAGTAGGATTCAAGATCTCGTAGCGTAAGCAGTTCCTTGTAAATTGTAGGGATTTGATTTATTGCAAGCTGAACAAGTTCGTGCGTATCGGTTTGATCCGGATTTGTAGTTTGCTCATGATTTGATGAATCAAAATTTTCCAGCCTGGAATCTGTGCGGAAGGAATCAATGATTTTTTTGTGCGCGACAGAGAACAGGTACGATTTTGCCGATTTCATTTCGACCTTTTCTATGTTTTTCCAAAGAATCTCAAAACATTCCTGTACGATATCATCCGTTTCGATTGCATTGCCTGCCACCCGCTTGCTAAACCTCAGAAGGTTTGGAGTGAAAAGCTTTGCGCACATAACGAAATCGTCTTTTGTCATACTACAGTTAATCGGGAATAAGCTGAATAAGTTACAATCCTGAAAATATTAATCGTTGAAATTTATAAGTATTGCTGGCAGGTACATTTCATCTGCCAGTATTTTAATTAATTATGGATTTCCTAAGTACATGACAAAAATC
>CAIQOG010000574.1 GCA_903873355.1 uncultured Bacteroidales bacterium | reverse complement strand
GGCCAGCGAACATGGAAATCTTTGATATTCGCTCTTACAGCAGTATCGGCAATCAAAACCAATGTTCCCTTTTTTACGTAATCACCACCGTGTAGTTTAACCCTATCAATCAGAAGTCCGTTACGTTTAAGGTAAAACCAGCGGTCACCTTCAAAAGCCAATTCACGTGCATGTTCATTGGTTATCATATCCTGAGTTACAGTTCCGGCAGTAACGGCTGTATTTCCGGCACGTACCCAGGTTTTGTTGTAATAATACGCTGTACTGTCTGCTTTCCCAAGATGCAAATATGCTTCAGCACCCATCAAATAAGTTTCGGCAAGACGATAAATAATAATGTCTTTATAAGATTCGGTTTCAGATGCGGTAATGCGTGTCCACGAATCATTGTATTTTGTACACATTGGATGAAGATTTAAGTATTGAGCTGCATTTGTAACTACAATGGTGTCACCCAATTTTTTCCCACGCGGAATCGTTGTAGGAATTGCAGTACTATTATATGTCCATGCCAACTTATAAAATGCTTTGTAACGTGCATCTTTTGTTTGATCGTATAAACTCAACAAATAACCATTAGGGAAAATACGACCCCAGGGATATGCTCCAGATGCAAAATCAATCATCATTCCTGCTTCCTGATTGTAAAGTGGCGTGAAATGCAATGGCATACGGTGTCCGGAAGTTGAACCAGTCTTTGGACTTACAAACCAACCGCCAATTCCTTTACTCCATTGGGAAACTAATATTGCTTCCGGTTTTATTGAACCGTTTAAATCGGCGCCATTAAATACCTCGGCAACATTGGTTAACAAAGCATATTTATCACTTTTATCAATTATATTTACCTGATTAGCTACTTCCTGCCAGTCTTGTTGCCATGCAGCTACTTTAGCTTTGATATGCCGAGCTGCACCTTGTGTAAACCGTCCGGGTTGAGTAGTCGACCATGATAAATGATTGATAGCATAATCCAAATCAGAATTTATCAATTTAAACACTGAATCCGGTGCTGCTGGTGCATATTTTATTGAATCATTTATATTTTGAGGGGTAATAACTCTGGTTGTCAGGAAAATATTGTCGTATTTCCGTATCAACCAAAAATAAGCATGAGCTCTGAAAACTTTGGCTTCAGCAAGCGCCTGAATAGCAACAGGGCTTGTCATATCTACTTTTTTTGCTGTTTCAATGACCAGATTTGCCGAGCCAATTAAAGAATATTCCTGTTGCCATAAAGCAGCTACATTACCTGTTGAGGGTAATAAAGTGTAACGTCCAAATTGTGGAATACCAGATCCAGCTCTTGGATAACTAATATCGTCACCAATCAGCATATTGGTCCAGAGAGTGGTTTCTGTATCTACGTTGGTTCGAAAGATTTCTCTGTCTTTTTCGTACATGGCTAACACGGCACTTGCCATACCTGCAGGTGTTGAGGTAATAAAGTCAGTAGTAACCTGTGTGTATACTTTTTCTTGTAATAAATCGCTGCATGCTGATGAAATAACCAAAGTTGCAACCATTATTATCGGAATTATTATCTTTTTCATTTTAGTGATATTTTATCGTTGATTATTAATTAAAATGATACATTTAATCCAACCGTATATGTTTGAGGTTCGGGATATGCTCCCGCACTTGCTTCGGGGCTATACGAGAGATATTTTGTAAATGTCAACACATTGGTTGCTGAACCATAGATCCTTAATTTATTTATTTTAAGAGGATTAAGCCATTGTTTCGGGAAAGAATACCCCAATGAAACACTTCGTAATCGGACATATGAGGCGTCTTGATATCCGATAGTCGACATATTTACTATAGTTCCTATTCTGGGGCGTGGGGCAGTTGTAGATGGATTTTCCAACGTCCAATAATCAACTTTAATTCCATTCGATACACCAGATAAATTGCCACCTGAGTTAGCATCATATAAAAATGGATTTTGTTTTAACGCACCCTGAACAGCATAAATATCGAAAGAAAAATCCAAACCTTTATAAGTTAGAGTTGATGAAAATGCACCTGTCCATCTTGGATCACGATCCAAAATTACCCTATCTTTATCGTTGATGGTATCATTCTTATCAACATCTTTCACTAAAATATCACCGGGCTGTGGTTTAACAGAATAATAAGTTTTAACAGTATCACCTATTTGCATAATTCTATCAAATTGCCAATCATAATAAGAATTAATATTATGACCAATAAACCAGTTATTAGTTAAATCATTTTTGGGAACTCCGTTTGCATCTACCTCACCATTTAAAGCTAAAATTTTATTCTGGTTTGTTGCAAAGTTCACACTAACAGTCCATGTCAACTCTTTTGTCTTTACCGGAACAATATTCAGCGTAACTTCAAGTCCTTGGTTTTGAACTTTCCCTACATTAACTAATTGATTTGTATATCCGGTTGTTTGGTTGATTGACTTTAGATCCAACAAATCAGAAGTCTGAGCGTTATAAAATTCAATTGTTCCCCCAATTAGATTATTTAAAAAACTAAAATCTATTCCTGTATTTAGAGTGGTTGTTGTTTCCCATTTCAAATTCGGATTTGGAAGTTGAGTCCCCGGAAGATAGCCAACAAACGGATCGCCCGTTCCAAATTGCATATAATATGAAGTAGCCAATACCTGTGATTGATAGGGAGCTATACCAGTATTTCCCACTGCCCCATAACTTGCCCGCAACTTAAGGTTTGATAACCATTCCTTATCTTTCAGAAATTCTTCTTCCGATGCACGCCAGCCAAACGAACCGGCAGGAAATGTAGCCCATTTGTTATTTACTCCAAATACTGATGATCCATCAATTCGCGCAGACAATGAGAACAAATATTTATCTTGGAGATTATAGTTGAAACGCCCCATGTATGAAAGCAAATTTACGGGTGAAATAGTACGTATAGGAGTGTATGCCTTTGATGCTGAACCAATAAAATCATACCCCAATTCGTCAGAAACAAAACCAGAACCCTTCATTTGATTAACTTCTGTTTTTTGCAAATCAGTACTTTGAACAAGTGTAATATTAACTTTATTATTCTGATTTATTTTCCAATCATATGTCAAGATATTTTCTAATAAATAATCTGTATATTCTGTCATACCAATTGTTGCAATACCAAGCGCTGCTGATCCTTTTTCATGAAGTGAATTAAGATAAATTCCCTGTTCCGAATTCCGCGTATTTAAACTTGCATTCAGTTTGTATTTAAGACCTTTGACAATTTCCCAATCTACACTTCCATTTAGCAAGAAATTATTTGTGATTGTATTATTTATCTGATTTGCATTATTCCATAATGGACTATACTTTGTATCTTCGAGCACAGCTACTAATCCTCCACTTGAATTAAATGGATTGAATAAAGGTGATTCTGTAATAAATTTATTGAAAGTATCATCTTCTGACGAGCGATTTGAATAGGTATAATTTGTATTTACTGCTAAAGTTAATTTCTTAGACAACTTATGTTCAAAATTAAAACGCATGTTAGCACGCTGATATGCAGCCGGAGAAATCATACCTTTTTGATCAAAATAACCTAATGAAGCTGATAATTTTGTATTAGGTCCTCCGGAACGAACACTTAGGTCATATTTTTGCTGTAAAGCAGGTTTTATAGCTAAACTTTCCCAATTAGTTTTGGTTGCCAAACTTGGCCAGTTTGCAGAATCAGTTGTTGCTACATTTTTGGGATACATATTTCCGAAAAGTGATTTGTCGCCCTTATAAAATCCATTAGCAGGTATTCCGGTTAATATTTCAGATAAGTATTTAGTTGAATATGTTCCATCGGGTTGCATAGTATATGTTCTGTTTGCTTCTCGCTTCAATTGAATCCATTCATCAGGATTATAAAAATCAAAATTTCGTTTGTAAGACTGATCGGATAAATAAGTTGAGAAATCTACAGTAGTCTTATTATCACTTCCTTTTTTAGTTCAATAGTTCGTTAATCTTTCATTCACATTAAGCGGCTATAGTGCCGTATAATAGTAGCTCTTTGACATTTTGGCT
>CAIQOG010000573.1 GCA_903873355.1 uncultured Bacteroidales bacterium | reverse complement strand
GTGAAAGCATTGATTTTGAGTTGAAAACCATGAAAGAAATGGGTTTTCCGGGATACTTCCTCATCGTTCAGGATTTTATTTCAGCAGCACGGAGGATGAAAGTTTCAGTTGGTCCGGGTCGTGGATCGGCTGCCGGTTCGGTGGTAGCATATTGTCTGCGTATTACTGACATTGACCCGCTCAAATACGATTTGCTTTTCGAGCGTTTTCTGAATCCCGACCGTATTTCGATGCCCGATATTGATATTGACTTTGATGATGATGGTCGTGGTCAGGTTTTACGCTGGGTTACTGAAAAATACGGTAAGGAACGTGTGGCTCATATCATTACCTATGGCACGATGGCCACAAAGTCGTCAATAAAAGATGTGGCTCGTGTACAACGTTTGCCATTACCAGAAGCTGAACGTCTTACAAAGCTCGTTCCGGATAAGTTTCCCGAAGGTGCTGATGGTAAAGCCGTGAAAGTGAGTATCGCAAATTGCCTGAAATTAGTTCCTGAATTGTTGGCAGCCCGTAATTCAACCGACCTGAATCTGGCCAATACACTACGTTATGCTGAAATGCTCGAAGGTACAGTTCGCCAAACCGGAGTTCATGCTTGCGGAGTTATTATCGGTGCCGACGACCTAGCCAATCTGGTTCCGCTCAGCACAGCTATCGACAAAGAAACCAACGAGGAAATGCTCGTAACGCAGTATGAAGGCTCAGTTGTCGAGGAAATAGGTCTGATAAAAATGGACTTTTTGGGATTGAAAACTCTTTCAATCATCAAAGAAGCGCTCGAAAATATCCGCAAGTCCAAGGGAATTGAAATCGACATTGATGCCATTCCGATTGACGACAAAAAAACATACGAACTCTTCAGTAAAGGTCTGACAGTAGGTACTTTCCAGTTTGAATCGGCCGGTATGCAAAAGCACTTGCAGGCACTTCAACCAACTCAGTTTGGCGATTTGATTGCCATGAATGCATTGTATCGTCCGGGACCAATGCAATATATTCCACAGTTTATCAACCGTAAACAAGGCAGGGAAAAGATTGAATATCCGTTTCCGATAATGGAGAAACGTTTGAACGATACGTACGGAATTACTGTGTATCAGGAACAGGTCATGCTTCTGAGTCGCGACTTGGCGGGATTTACACGTGGTCAGTCCGACGAGTTGCGAAAAGCCATGGGTAAAAAACTCATGGATAAGATGGCGGCACTCGAAAAGAAGTTCATGGAAGGTTGTGAGAAAAACGGATTCGGACCAAAAGCCAAAATTCAGAAAATATGGGACGACTGGGCAGAATTTGCCAAATACGCTTTCAATAAATCTCATGCCACCTGTTACTCCTGGATTGCATATCAGACTGCATATCTGAAAGCTCATTATCCGGCTGAGTTTATGGCTGCCAACTTAACGCGCAACAAAGATGACATTACCGAAGTTGGTAAATTCATGGACGAGTGTAAAAACCTCGGAATGAGCGTTATGGGGCCTGATGTGAACGAGAGTGATTTGAACTTCACGGTGAACAACGAAGGGAACATTCGTTTCGGACTTGGTGGTGTAAAAGGTGTTGGCGAAGGTGCTGTAGAAGCTATTGTAAATGAACGCAAAGCCAATGGAAAATTCAAAGGTCTCTTTGATTTTATGGAACGTGTGAATCTGACAGCATGTAACAAACGGGCAGTGGAAAGTCTTGCATTGGCGGGTGCTTTCGATAGTTTCTCAGACATTCACCGCGAGCAGCTTTTTGTTGAAAACAGCAAAGGCGAACCTGTTCTCGAAACAATTTTACGCTACGGAAATAAATATCAGACGGATGCGGCATTACTCAAAAACTCTCTTTTCGGAGGATTGGATGCAGTGGATATTACAAAACCCGAAGTGCCTTATGCCCCGGAATGGTCGCCACTTGAGAAATTAAACAAAGAACGCGATTTGATTGGTATGTATCTTTCAGCTCATCCGCTCGATGAATTTGAGTTTGAGATCAACCATATATGTAATGCAACAACAGTTGACCTCAAAGATTTAACCCATCTGAAAGGAAAATCTCTGAAAATAGGCGGAATGGTAACATCATTGCGTCATGGAACAGCAGCAAAGAGTGGAAATCCGTATGGGATTTTTACGTTGGAAGATTACAACGGAGCTTTTGAATTTGCGTTGTTTGGTAAAAACTATGTTGAGTATTCCAAGTATATGATTAAAGATTTGTATCTCTTTATTCATGCGGTAGTTCAGCAACGTGGTTCAGATTTTAAAAAGGTTGTTGAGCCGGATGCTCCCCTGGAATTAAAAATTCAAAGCATTGAATTGTTTCGTGATATAAAAGATAAACTGATAAATACACTTACTGTAACCATTCCGATACAGCATTTGACAGAAGATTTTGCTGTGGAATTTACAGATATGATGCTGAAAAACAAAGGGAAAATAAATGTTTATATTAATATTGTGGACGAATTTTCTCCAAACAAAGTGGTACTTTTCGCCCGTCAGCACAGAGTGCAGGTAACTACCGAAGTTTATCATATGCTGAAACGGGCTCAAAACGATGGAATTATTGAGTTCAAGGCTTATTAAACCTTACTCATTGATTTTTTGAATAACTGTATTTTTCTCATTCAGCAAACTTTCTTTCTTTGCCGCTGTTTAATAGATTGATTTGGAAGAACAGATAAAAACAACAATACGTAAATTATTAATTTTAAAATACTTAGATTATGGCTTTAGAAATTACAGATGGAAACATCAAGGAAATTATCAATAGTGGAAAACCTGTAGTAATTGATTTTTGGGCAGAGTGGTGTGGTCCATGCCGCATGGTAGGCCCTGTTGTTGAGGAACTTGCCAAAGAATATGATGGCAAAGTAATAATCGGAAAAATGGATGTGGATGAAAATGTGGACACGCCAAACGAATACGGCATCCGTAACATTCCTACTATTCTATTCTTCAAAAATGGACAACTGGTTGATAAACAGGTAGGAGCTGCTCAAAAAGCTGTTTTGGCAGCCAAGGTGGAAGCACTCCTGTAAGCAGACAATGCCCGGTTTACACATTCGTGGCTGTCTCAAAAGAAAATAAGAACGCAAATTACGCAAAAATCGCAAATCAACACAAAATATAAATTGCTAATACAGACTTGTCTGTTAAAATTATATGTGCGAAAATTTGTGCAATTTGCGTAATTTGCGTTCAAAATAACTCTTATTGGACAGACTCGTTATAGTTTTAAATAATAATCTTTAGCAAGATTGATGAATTCGGCTGAATACTGATGTCGACT
>CAIQOG010000572.1 GCA_903873355.1 uncultured Bacteroidales bacterium | reverse complement strand
GGGACCTCCCGGAGTAGGCAAAACCACGCTGGCTAAAATAATTGCCAACAAACTTGACCGTCCGTTTTATACCCTCAGCGCCGTTACTTCGGGTGTTAAAGATGTGCGTGAAGTAATCGAAAAAGCCAAATCGAATCGTTTCTTTTCTCAAGGTGGGAATCCTATTTTATTCATTGATGAGATTCACCGTTTCAGTAAGTCGCAACAAGACTCGTTGTTGGGTGCAGTTGAAAATGGTACTGTCACACTGATTGGTGCAACTACCGAGAATCCTTCGTTTGAAGTTATTACACCATTACTTTCACGCTGTCAGGTGTATGTTTTGAAGCCGTTGGAGAACGAAGATTTACTGGAATTAGCGAATCGTGCAATTCAATCTGATTCGGAACTGAAAAAGAGAGAAATCATTCTTGACGAAACAGATTCATTGCTTCGTTTTTCGGGTGGTGATGCCCGTAAATTACTGAATATTCTCGAACTTGTTGTTTCAGCTGAACCTGGAGGTGTTGTTCATTTTACTAACGAAGTGGTAACAGAACGTTTGCAGCAAAACCCAATGGCGTATGACAAAGATGGTGAAATGCACTATGATATTATATCGGCTTTTATCAAATCCATACGTGGTAGTGACCCCGATGCGGCTGTATATTGGTTAGCACGCATGGTGGCGGGTGGGGAAGACCCAAAATTTATAGCCCGTCGGTTGGTTATTTCGGCTGCCGAAGATATTGGTTTGGCAAATCCAAATGCGCTGTTGCTTGCCAATGCCTGTTTCGATGCACTGCAGAAAATTGGCTGGCCTGAAGGACGGATCATTTTGTCTGAAACAACCATTTACCTGGCTTCTTCACCAAAAAGTAATTCGGCTTATCTGGCTATCGATGAGGCGTTAGCATTGGTAGAACGAACGGGGAACTTGCCTGTGCCGCTTCATTTGCGCAATTCTCCAACTAAATTGATGAAAGAGTTGAATTATGGTAAGAATTATAAATACTCTCACGATTTTCCGAATCATTTTGTTGACCAACAATTTTTACCTGATGAAATTCAGGAAGAATCTATCTGGAAAGTTCAAAACAATCCCGCTGAAAGCAAATTAGGTGAATGGTTGCGAAGTTTATGGAAAGGACGATACTAAATTTAGTTGACAGTTGATAATTGACAGTTATCAGAGAATTCGTGAAATTCGTATTTACCCGATAGGATCATATTCAAAACCAAATTCAATCAGTTCTGATTTTTCGTAGATATTTCTACCATCGAGAATCAATGAACCTTTCATCGATTTTTTTACAACACCCCAACTCGGCATACGAAATTCTTTCCACTCAGTTACCAGCAAAAGTGCATCTGCATCAAGTACAGCATCGTAAATATCGTTAGCAAAACAGATATTTTCATTAGTAATAAGTGATACCATTTTTAAACGAATTATCTTCTCAGCTTCGGGCATTGCAATCGGATCAAATGCTCGAACTTTACATCCTGCCTCAAGCAATCTCTGGATTAGAACCAATGAAGGTGCTTCACGCATATCATCAGTATTTGGTTTAAAAGATAATCCCCAAATGGTGATGATTTTCCCTGCCAGATTTCCTTTGAAATGCTTTTCTAATTTGTGAAATAAAACCTGTTTTTGGTATGCATTTACTTCCTCAACAGCTTTTAGAACACGAAGATTGTATCCATTATGATCGGCAGTTTGAATTAAAGCTTTTACATCTTTAGGAAAACATGAACCACCGTAACCACAACCGGCATATAGAAATTTCCCTCCAATTCGCTGGTCAGAACCAATTCCTTTACGAACCATATTGATATCTGCACCAACTAATTCGCACAAATTTGCCATGTCGTTCATAAAACTGATACGTGTTGCAAGCATGGCATTGGCAGCATATTTAGTCATTTCAGCCGAAAGAATATCCATGAAAATAACCCGGAAATTATTCAGTAAGAATGGACGGTAAAGTTTGGTAATTAATTCTTTGGCTTTTTCGCTTTCAACACCAACTACCACACGGTCAGGGCTCATGAAGTCCTTAATTGCATCGCCTTCTTTCAGGAATTCAGGATTAGAAGCCACATCAAACTCAATATTAACTCCACGTTTATCAAGTTCTGCCTGTATTGTTTTTCTTACCAGAGTAGCTGTACCAACCGGAACTGTACTTTTGGTGACCAACAAAATGTATTGTTGCATGGTCTGACCAATGGTGCGCGCTACTTCGAGAACGTATTTCAAATCAGCACTGCCATCAGCATCCGGTGGAGTTCCCACGGCACTAAAAACGACCTGTACATCATTTAGTGTCTCGGATAGTTGAGTTGTAAAATGCAAGCGTTCCGCTTTTAAATTTCGCGAAACCATATCTTCTAAACCAGGTTCATAAATTGGAATGATTCCCTTTTTCAGATTCTCAATTTTAGTTGAATCAACATCCACACAGGTAACATTGACACCCATTTCAGCAAAACACGTTCCTGAAACCAACCCAACATAACCTGTACCAACAATTGCAATATTCATTAAAAATACGGATTATTAGTTGTTAATATATACTGAAACCACCCGACGTATACCTTCTTCCAACGTGATGGTAGGTTTCCAACCCAAACTATTCAATTT
>CAIQOG010000571.1 GCA_903873355.1 uncultured Bacteroidales bacterium | reverse complement strand
GCAGTCGGGATGACAAGATTCGAACTTGCGACCACTGGTCCCCCAGCTAAGCGCACGACCAATATTATTTTTTGGTAATCCATTATATTTATGTCTGCAAATTATATCAATAACTATATTCTCTGTTTGTTTAGTTCTCTCTGATCCTGACAGGAAGTTTGATTACTCAAACTTCCTGTCTTTTTCGGATGTGGAAATCCCCTCCCCGCTCGTTCAAATAGCACAATTTGTCGTCTACGTCCCAATTGTCCTCATTATTCTGAACTCATATATATATTTTGGTTGCGATAATATCCCAAAACTAATTATTATTGCAGCCATTTTATCAATCCACTCTCAAAATAACATATATTTTTGTCAAGTATTTTGCGCCGTTTACTTGACAAAATAAAAATATATTGTATATTTGCAGCCTAAAAACCAATAGCATGACAATCTCTAAAAGAATCGACCAACGCATTCAGCAGTTGCAAGTTGGAACAACCTTCGACTACCAGACACTTATGGTGGAACGGGAAGAGTATGCAGCAGCCACAAAGGCATTGGAACGTTTGATAAAAAAAGAAATTATCAAACGTGTCTCTTCAGGCATATTTTATAAGCCCAAACAAACTGTGTTTGGTACGCTGAAACCCAACGAAGAAGAATTGCTCAAGACCTATTTATTCGAAAATGGGAAAAGAATAGCCTATATAACTGGACTAAGCTTGTATAACCGTATGGGGCTTACAACTCAGGTTCCCAAAACAATAAAAATAGCAAGTCGGGACAAGCGTATCTATGCCTCTGTTGGCACATTAAGAGGCAAACCGGTGAAAAGCTATATCGAAGTCACAGATAAAAACTACTACCTGTTGGAAATCCTCGATGCGGTGAAAGATTTCAATCAAATCCCCGACTTAAATCCAGAGTCAGGCATTCTGATACTTACAGAGAGATTGAAAAGACTGTCAGACAAGGAAATCAGTCAGATAATTCAGTTTGCCCTGAAATACCCACCCAGAGCAAGAGCACTGATAGGTTCAATATTGGAATTAATGGACAATAAAATTGATCTAACCCAACTGAAATCCAGTTTAAACCCACTTTCAGAATTCGAATACAATATCAACGAAAACGTTTTACCAAATGCCGGACAATGGCGAATTAATTTAGGAGGAAGATGAAGCTACACGAAAACTTAGAGTTATTTAAAGATGCGATTACCGCCACTGCACAGCAAATGGGCATTCCTGAAATTTATGTCGAAAAAGATTATTGGGTAACGCTTGCGCTGTACAATATCTTTTCGTCTGAAGTAGGAAGTCAGGCTGTCTTCAAAGGTGGTACAGCCTTATCAAAGTGTTTTGGCACAGTTGAGCGTTTTTCTGAGGACATTGATATTGTCATTCTCAAAGCCGGAAACGAATCAGGCAACCAACTCAAAAATAAAATTAAAAAGATTTCAGAGGTGGTATCTGCCGTACTCCCCGAAATTGAAGTTCCCGGAATAACCAACAAGTTTGGTATGATCCGCAAAACAGCTCACAGCTATCAAAAAAACTTTGACGGTAAATTCGGACAAATTCGCGATAATATAATTCTTGAATCAACCTGGTTAGGCAGTTTTGAACCTTATACCACAGCCATGGTAAGCTCTTTTGTTTCCGACATGATGAATAAGACCGGTCAATCAGCACTCATTGAAGAATATAACCTTCAGCCTTTTCAGGTGCAGGTATTAAGCAAGGAGCGTACACTTTGTGAGAAAATTATGAGTCTGGTACGATTCTCGTTTACCGAAAATCCGATTGTCGATCTGAATAACAAATTAAGACACATTTACGACATACATAAATTACTAGCAGAACCGGAGATAAACGACTTTTTCAATTCCGATCATTTCGAATCAATGCTTTTGACAGTTGCAAACGATGATGTTCAAAGTTTCAAGAACAATAATGACTGGTTAGCCAACCACCCCGCAACAGCATTGATATTTTCTGACACAACCACCACCTGGAGACAACTAAGAAATACCTACCTCACAACTTTCAATGAATTAGTGTATGGTGAACTCCCAACTGAAGAAGAAATTCTATACACGTTGTCGCAAGTTTCAGATAGATTAAAACCAATAAATTGGACAATCAAACAACAAACTCAATGAGAAATTAGTTGCGGGTTAAAATCGCTACAATCCTTTTCAGTAAAGGCTTTGATGCTCTCCGCAACCGAAACATCGCAACCATAGCAATTTATTGTCACCATTTTCCTCTAAGTCCACCAACTCATAGCGGTCAGGCTTTGGCATTTTTGAATCTTTGTTCTTTGTTCTTTGATCTATTATCTGAGAGCGGCCAGGTTTCACCTGAAAGTTCATTACGGGCAGCTCCGCAGGTCAACCACCGGCAGACAAAAATCCCCGCCCTTTCTCGTCAGCTTATTTGTGCCCTTCGGTTGGATATTCCGGATCAAAACGCCCGCCTTCTCCGGATGAAATTGACCACCCTTCTCCGGATGAAAATGACCAGGTCTCTCCGGTTGAAGTTGACCACCTGATTTAGCTATTATTTTCTT
>CAIQOG010000570.1 GCA_903873355.1 uncultured Bacteroidales bacterium | reverse complement strand
GAACTACTTCATATTCAATTTCTTTCCAGCCTTTGAGTGATTTTTCAACCAACACCTGATCTGAATAAGCAAATGCTTTTCCAACCAACGTTCTCAATTCATCGTCGTTGTCGCAAAATCCGCTACCCAATCCGCCTAATGCATAAGCAGCGCGAACGATAACCGGATAACCCAGTTCGTTGGCGGCACGTACAGCATTTTCAAGGTCGTTTACTGCTTCACTCTTGATATATTTTACATCGATTTGTGATAATTTGCTGTTGAAAATCTCGCGGTCTTCCGTATCGATAATCGATTGAACAGGAGTTCCAAGAACACGTACTCCGTATTTTTCAAAGATTTTATCACGGTATAGTGCTACACCGCAGTTTAGTGCAGTTTGTCCGCCAAACGAAAGGAAAACACCGTCAGGACGTTCTTTTTCAATGACACGTTCCACAAAATCAGGTGTAACAGGCAGGAAGTACACTTTGTCGGCAATACCTTCCGAAGTTTGCACGGTGGCAATGTTCGGATTGATAAGCACTGTTTCAATTCCTTCTTCTTTCAGGGCTTTCAAGGCCTGAGAACCGGAGTAGTCGAACTCACCGGCTTCACCGATTTTCAACGCTCCTGAACCAAGAACAAGTACTTTTTTGATTTCGCCTTTTTCAGCTCCTTTGTATTCCTGTTTGGTTACCAGTCGTGCATCTAACTCGTCTTCAATCATTTCCACGATTGGTTTAGAAAAGTTTGTCAGCGTTTTAATAAATACATCGAATAGGAATTCAGTATCAGTTGGTCCTGATGCAGCTTCCGGGTGGAACTGAGCAGAGAACCAGGGCATGGTTTTGTGGCGGATACCTTCGTTAGTACCATCGTTCATGTTTACGAACAGTGGTTCCCAATTAGCTCCGAGTGTTTTATTGTCAACGGCAAAACCGTGATTTTGAGAAGTAATAAAGGCACGTTGTGTTCCAACCAATTGTACAGGCTGGTTATGACTGCGGTGACCGTATTTTAGTTTGTAGGTTTTTGCACCACCGGCTACCGAAAGTAACTGGTTACCCATACAAATACCGAAAATTGGTTTTCCGGTTTTCATGGCTATCTGTATGTGCCGCACAGTGTCTTGTGCATATTCAGGGTCACCGGGACCGTTTGAAATGAACAGACCGTCGAATTCAATATGATTGAAGTCATAATCCCATGGCACACGGATTACGGTAGTGTCGCGTTTCAGAAGGCAACGGATAATGTTGTGTTTCACACCACAATCCACCAGCAATACACGGTGTTTTCCGCTTCCGTAGGTAATTACTTCGTTGCAGCTTACTTTGGCTACCTGATTTTCATCATCCGGATTGATAAACTCAATATCTTCACCATCAGGAAAAACAAATTTACCCCGCATGGTTCCTTTTTCACGAACCAGCTTTGTCAACTCACGGGTATCAACTCCAAATATTCCGGGTACTTCATTTTCTATCAACCACTCACTCAGGCTTTTTCCTGCATTCCAATGACTATATTCAAAAGAAAAATCGGAAATAATCAGGCCGGTAGCCTGGATTTTTTCCGATTCGTAAAAAGTAGAAAGTCCGTTTTGAATGGTGTCGTTCGGAACGCCGTAATTCCCAACCAACGGGAACGTTATCGTCAGGAGCTGGCCCGCGTAGGAGGGGTCGGTGAGACTCTCGGGATACCCGACCATGGCTGTGTTAAAGACTACTTCACCGGCTACCGCTTTTTCATATCCAAAGGATTTACCTTCGAAAACGGTGCCATCTTCCAAAACTAAATGAAGGGGCTTGTACTTTTGCATAAATATTTAAAAAATTATCTGATTTCGCTGTAGTGCGGGACTGATTCAGGGGTTGGTTCACTTCGTTCAGTGCCTCAGTTCCCTTTTCTCCAAATTTGTGCAAAAGTACTGCTTTTTCTTCTTTTGTGCAACTGTAAGATTCTTAAAAGCAACTAATTTTTTCCATTTATTTTAAACGGCTATCCATTTGTCATTAAATGAGATAGAAAAAGAATATTTATTCGTTTTTTTTATTAATTTGTTTTTTCAGCTCCGGGCAACGACAGATTGATTTTATAATGTGCATTGCTTTTGAATATCT
>CAIQOG010000569.1 GCA_903873355.1 uncultured Bacteroidales bacterium | reverse complement strand
TGCGGTGCTCAATGCCGGGTTGTCCGTTCGGTATTTTGCTGAAATCGTGTTCGCCCATTTTCTTTTGTTCCCATAAAAAAGGACAATGGTCGGTAGCCACGGTTTGAATCAGGTTTTGATTGATTCCAGCCCATAAAGCCAGCTGATTGCGTTTTTCGCGTAAAGGAGGACTCATCACCCACTTAGCTGCCTCGAATCCTTTTTCGTAAAGTGAAGCATCAAGCGTAAGGTATTGAACGCAGGTTTCTACAAAGATTTTCTGATTGCGTTTGGCCACTTCGCGGATTTTATTCAACGCACTTTCGCAGGTTAAATGCACCACATAAGCCGGAACGCCTGTGTGGTGAGCCATATCGGCAAAACGACCGGTAGCTTCCGATTCTGTAAATTCGGGTTGCGATAAATAGTGGAATAATGGCGCCATGTTTCCCTGAGCCTTATTTTTAGCCACAAGGTAATCAATCACATCACCGTTGGTGGCATGAACGGTAACCATTCCGCCGTGCTTTTTCACCTCGTTCATCAAACCAAACATCTGCCGGTCGTCAATCATCAACGAACCTTTGTAAGCCATGAAAGTTTTGAACGATGAAATGCCTTCTTCTTCAATCATTTCCCTGATTTCGGCTTTGGTATTTTCGTTGAAATCCGTTACAGCCATGTGGAATGCGTAGTCTGACAATACATTTCCTTCGGAGCGTCCTTTCCATTCGTCCAATGCTGAACGGAGTGATTTTCCCTGCGATTGTATCACAAAATCAATTACCAGTGTAGTTCCACCAATCAGCGCAGCACGTGTTCCGGTCTCATAATTATCGCTCGAGAAAGTGCCCATAAATGGCATTTCAAGGTGAACGTGCGGATCAATTCCACCGGGGAATATCATTTTACCTGCAGCGTCCATTACTTCATCGGCTTTCATATCAAGATGTTGAACAATGGCTGTAATTTGCTCAGATTCTATAAAAATATCTGCCACGTAATCGTCGGATGCAGTTATAATGCGACCATTTTTGATAAGTAATGACATATTTAATTAGTTAATAGTTAATAATTATTAGTTATTAGTCGTCATACTTTTGACTGAAAATCACTTTGTTACATATTCGTCGGCAATGGCAATTCCTTTCGAAATGATTTCCAGACCTTCGTCAATTTCCGCTTTATTGATAGTCAATGGCGGTGCTATGAAAATATAATTCCAGCGCACAAAAGTGTACATACCCAGGTCTTTAATAAGGGCAGCCACTTTGTTCATAATGGCCATTTCGTCCGGTTTGGCGTTGAATGGTGCCATCGGTTCTTTGGTTTCACGGTTTTTCACCAACTCAATACAACCCAACAAGCCGGTATTACGGAAATCGCCGATAGAAGGATGTTTTTTCTTCATTTCTTCCATGCGCATTTCCACGTATTTGCCCATTTCGGCAGCATTTTCAATCAATTTTTCGTCTTCGTAAATTTTCAACACTTCCAATGCTGCTGCACAACCCACTGCATGAGCCGAATAAGTCAAACCAAGCATCAACGGTTTATCGTCGTAAGCAGCCGCAATTTTGTCGCTCACAATTACAGCACCGAAAGGAATATAACCTGCAGTCAACCCTTTTGCAGTGGCAATAATATCAGGCACAACGCCGTGATGCTCAATACCAAACCATTTTCCGGTACGACCAAATCCGCTCATTACTTCGTCAATCACCAGCAAAATACCGTGTTTGTCGCAGATTTCGCGCATTTTCTTAAAGTACAATGGTGGATATTTGATACATCCGCTGCTTCCGCTTTCGCCTTCCATCAGGATGGCAGCCACATTTCCCGGACCTTCAAATTCCACAATGCGTTCCACATGGCTGGCACATTCGTACTGACAACTTTCGGGTTTCTGACCAAACGGACAACGGTAGCAGAATGGGTCTTCCACGTGTACAAAGTTTGGCGCTTGCTGGCTATCAGCAGGCAATTTGCGTGGATCGCCACCGGCAGATAATGCGCCATAGCTGGCACCGTGATATGCACGATATTTGGCTATAATTTTATGACGACCGGTGTAAAGGCGCGAAAGTTTTATGGCGTTATCAATAGCAGTTGCACCACAAACCGTAAACAAAGCTTTAGTCAGGCCCGGAGGTGTATGTGAAGCTAATTTTTCGCCCAACTCGCCACGTACTTTAGTTACGCAACTGGGTGTTACATAGCTTATTTCCTGCATTTGTTTCACCACGGCATCGGTTACGCGTTGGTGTCCGTGACCAATGTTCACGTTCATCAATCCGCTCGAAAAGTCGATATAGCGTTTTCCATCATAATCGTACAAATAAACACCTTTACCGTATTTTACAGCGATTGGTGCAATTCCTTTTTGTTTGCTCCACGAAAACAAGGTGGTATCCATGTTTTGTTGGATAATTTCTTCTGATTCTGACATAATATTTTAATGTTTCAATTTAGTGTTCTAATATTCTTCTCATAAAGGTGCAAATTTTAGCTCATCCAGTTAGTGCGTGCTTCGGCATTCCATTTGGTAGTGGTTTTCTTCAGTTTTGTCCAGAAAGCAATCGAGCTTTTTCCGGTCAGGTCACCTGTTCCAAACTTCGAGTCGTTCCAGCCACCAAACGAGAATGGTTCACGGGGAACAGGAACTCCAATGTTTACGCCAATCATACCTGCACTGGCATTGTTGATAATGTAACGAGCCATTCCGCCATCCTGGGTAAATACAGCAGCTGCATTTCCGTACGGATTTGCATTTTCGATAGCCAATGCTTCATCCACATCTTTAGCACGGATAATGGAAATTACCGGACCAAAAATTTCTTCTTTCGCTACGCTCATATCAGGCGTTACAAAGTCAATTACCGTTGGACCAACATAAGTACCGCCTTCTTTTCCTTTTACAACGGCATTACGACCGTCCACCAAAATCTTAGCACCTTGTTTTTCGGCAGCTGTAATGTAATTTTCAATGCGTTCTTTGGCAGCAGCAGTAATCACAGCACCCAGATTTTCGCCCGGAACAATTTTGCGTGCTTCAACACAAATTTGGTCAATAATGCTATCAGCTTTTCCCACAGCCACCATCACCGAAGCCGCCATACAACGTTGTCCGGCACAACCCGACATAGAAGCGGTTACGTTCGAAGCTGTCATGCTTGGATGTGCATCGGGCAATACCAACAGATGATTTTTTGCGCCACCCAATGCCAATACACGTTTCAGACTGGCAGAAGCACGAATATAAACCAGTTTAGCCACTTTGGTAGAACCAACAAACGACACAGCATCAATTCCCGGATGGTCGCAAATGGCTTCCACCATGTCTTTATCACCATTAATAATATTGAACACACCGGCTGGAAGTCCGGCTTCTTTAAGCAATTCGGCAATACGAACTGCACTTAAAGGCACTGTTTCCGATGGTTTTAAAATCATGGTATTTCCCAAAGCGAGGGCATTCGGAATGGTCCAGTTAGGAACCATGCTGGGGAAGTTGAATGGGGCAATAGAAGCAACCACACCTACCGGACAAAAATCAGTTCGACATTCCACACCGGCACTAACTTCGAGCACTTCGCCACCCACCATTTGAGGCAATGAACACGCAAACTCGGTCAATTCCATGCTTTTTTCAATCTCAGCTTTGGCTTCACCAAAGGTTTTACCGTTTTCTTCAACAATTAGTTCGGTAAGTTCAGTCATGTGTTTTTCGAGCAAAGCACGATAGCGGTAAAATATCTGTACACGCTCTTTTATAGGCATTTTCGACCAGCTTTCGAAAGCTTTACGAGCCACTTTCACAGCTTCGTCCAAATCATCGTGTGTTGAAAGTGCAACACGCGACAACAAACTGCCATCTAAAGGCGAAATTACATCTAACTTTCTGGTTGACTTGCTTGAGACCGGTTTTCCACCTACGAAATTCATTATTTCGGGATACTTCATTTTTTGTGATTCCATGGTTTAATTGAACTATTTATATTTTATGTTATTGAAATATCAGACTCTATTTTGTTTTTTATAATCTATTAGGCATTATTTAAGTTGAGATGCACATATTATCTTTTTTATTATGACCCCCAAACCCCCAAACAGGGGCTTAAAGACGAAGTTTATGATTTTTCATTAATTTTAAATAGTTTCAAAATAGCACTCTTAAGCCCCATTTGGGGGTTTGGGGGTCAACTTATATAAACTCTATTAAATTGATTATCAAAAACTTTGTTCGTAAACAATTTGAATTAAAAAAGCAGTTTATGAATTTTTTTTATCAAAATCACAAACCGCTGATTGAAAGCATCATAATCAT
>CAIQOG010000568.1 GCA_903873355.1 uncultured Bacteroidales bacterium | reverse complement strand
CTGGAAATTCAGCAAAGCTTCCAGGCGTCCCTGAGAAATTTCGGCCTGATAAGGCGTGTAAGATGTGTACCACGATGGGTTTTCAAATATATTACGTTGAATAACTGCCGGTGTAATGGTATCGTACCAACCCTGACCAATATACGATGTGAAGAGCTTGTTTTTAGAGGCAATTTCCGAAATATGTTCCGCGTATTGCCGCTCGGTAAGTGGTTCAGGCAGTTCAATCGGGCTTTGTAAACGGATGGCGGAAGGGATAGTCTGGTTAATCAGTTCGTCGAGTGTGGAAACTCCGACGATTTGAAGCATGATGGCTTCGTCTTGCGCTGAAATGCCTATGTGGCGCGCTTGCAGCATGTCTCTCATTACAAATTATTAGGTTTGAAATTTGCACACAAAATTACTTTTTTCTTTCGTCTTTCAATTCCAATTTCCGGAAAAGATATGAACAAAATCAGACTTTTTTCACCAGATTTCAAGCTGTTACTTTTCGCCGAAAATACAACATTATTGTTTGAAAAAACAAAGGAAATAATTCGGTTTTTAAACCAAATCTTGAAAATATTGTTTTGTAAATAGTAAATAACTAAATAGTAAATGAATTTATGCTTCGCGATATCCGAAAACAATATCTTTTTGCTACACTTGATGAGAATACGGTGTTGAAAAATCCTTTTGAACAGTTTAAACAGTGGTTGCAGGAAGCTATTGAAAGTGATCAGCTTGAACCCACTGCTATGGTACTTTCGACGGTTGATGAGCAGTTGCAACCTCATTCGCGGGTGGTATTGCTAAAGGAATTTACGAATGGACAGTTTGTCTTTTATACTAATTACGAAGGACATAAAGCTCATCAAATGGCTCAGAATAACCGTGTTTCGCTTAATTTCTTCTGGTCCAGTCTTGAGAGACAAGTTCGGATTGAAGGTACGGTTGAAAAGATAAGTGAAATGGTATCAACTTTATATTTTAAATCACGTCCGCTGGATAGTCAGCTTGGAGCGTGGACTTCACCACAAAGTAAAGTTATTCATTCGGCCGATTTTCTGGAAAAACAGTTTCAGTATTATCAGCAAAAATTTGGGAATAAAGTCCCAAAACCAGCTCATTGGGGAGGATATTCAGTAAAACCACATGCCATTGAGTTCTGGCAGGGAAGAGCTAACAGGCTTCATGATCGATTGCTTTTTACAAAAGAATCCAGCGATTGGACAATTACCCGACTTGCTCCCTGATTAATCGGGTGTTGACCGTAATTAACTATCTGTTTATTGGCGGATTATGAGTACCTTTGCACCGCTTTAAACAAAAAATGTATGACTTTTACCAACTTTAATATCAACTCTCCACTTCTCAATGCCCTTGATGATTTAGGAATTTCTCAACCTACCACCATTCAGGAAAAAGCTTTTCCGGTAATCATGTCGGGTCGTGATATGGTGGGAATAGCACAAACCGGAACAGGAAAAACCATCGCATTTTTATTACCAATACTTCGTCAATGGAAATATTCGAAAGAAAAAAGTCCGACAATTTTGGTTGTTGTTCCAACCCGTGAGTTGGTTTTGCAGGTGGTAGAACAGGTTGAAAAGTTGACCAAATACATGAATGTTCGTGTGGCCGGAGTGTATGGTGGGGTGAATATGATTCAGCAGACGCCACTGATTACTGCAGGCTTGGATGTATTG
>CAIQOG010000567.1 GCA_903873355.1 uncultured Bacteroidales bacterium | reverse complement strand
TGATAAAACAGTTGTGGATTCTTCTAACTTAAATTCAGGTATATATTTTGTAAAAATAGATAGGGGAAGTGATATTGCTTTTACAAAGATTATAAAATTATAAATCATAGTAGACAAAGAAATAGCCTTATATTTCAATACTTAAAAATGAAAACAAAAACAAATACAAACTTTCTCTCCTCAACTCATTCCATTGCTTCTATATTTTTTATTTTAGCTTGTAGCTTGCTTATAACCAACAATGTAAATGCTACTAATTATTATGTGTCAGCAACCGGCAGTGATGCGGCTGATGGATTAACTATTACTACTCCCTGGCAGAGCATTTCTAAAATAAATACTTCATTCTCGTCATTTCCGGTAGGAAGTACAATTTATTTTAATAGAGGTGATACTTTCTACGGTACGCTTACCACCGGAAAATCAGGCACAAGTGGGAATCCTATTACGATAAGTGCTTATGGTACAGGTGCAAAACCAGTAATTACCGGATTTACGACCATTACGGGTTGGACGAATGAAGGTGGTGGTATTTATTCAAAAGTGATTACTTCCGAAGCTCAAACCAACATGGTAACCATTAATGGCAAGCAGGTTGGCATGGGGCGTTATCCAGATACCGGATATTTAACTTATTCTTCATTTAACACGAATTTATCAATAAGCGATTTTGGATTAATGGGGTCGTCAACTAACTGGACCGGAGCTGAAATTGCTATTCGAAAAAATAATTGGACGTTGGATAGATGCCTTGTTACAAATCACACAGGAACTGTTTTGACCTATACTAGTTATGGGTCAACTCTAAATTCTACTGCCGGTTTTGGTTATTTTATTCTGAATGACTTAAAAACTTTGACAACTTACGGGGAATGGTACCACAATAAAACAAGCGGTAAATTCTATATGTACTTTGGTGCTATTGACCCGAACACCAAAGTAGTGCAGGTTGCTACGCTTAATAATTTGGTTTATAATGGCGGAAACCCTTATATTACCATTGACAATCTAAATGTGACAGGTGCGATAAACGCTGCAGTATTTTTACAATACTATGCTAATTATTGTATTGTTCAAAATTGTGATATTTCGTTTTCCGGAAGTTTAGGGATAGAATTTGGTCCGGGTGGAGCTGGTGGAAATAACTGTATTGCCGATAATAATAGCATTCGGGATTGTAATTCTCAGGGAATGCATGCTTCAGGGACTTCTCCTACCATTACCAATAATACTATTTCAAACATAGGTTTAATTCCCGGACAATCAATAAGTCTCGGTGTTAATGCTATTTATATGTTGAATGGAGGGCTTATTAGTTACAACACGATCAAACAAATAGGTTATGACGGTATTTATCTAGGACATTCAGGAGCAGCAGCAACTGTAAGCTATAATCGTATAGATTCGGTTTGTTTGGTTCTGAATGATGGTGGTGCTATCTATATGACTTCTGTGAACGCAGGTGCTAGAACTTTGGATCATAATATTATTACAAACTCGATAGGTAATGTCGATGGAACTCCGGGTTACGGCTCATCTGCCGAAGGTATTTATTTAGATGAGTATTCAACAAATGTGGTGGTTACAAATAACACGGTGGCTAACTGTGGCTATTCCGGAATAAAATTACATAAAGCACATGAAATTACGATTACTGATAATACAACCTACAATTGTTTTAGTGGAATCTTTTTTCAAAATTCGAGCGGTAGCAATATCAGGAATGTCTCATTACTACGAAATATCTTTTTTGCAAAAACGGCAACGCAATTTACATCCGAGTTCAATACTGTTGCGGATGATATTACGCTTTTTGGTACGGCAAGTAATAATTTTTATGTCCGTCCGATGGATGAAAATGCTACATTAAGGCTATATCAACCAAATTTAGGGGCGAAACTAACGAAGACTTTAGCTCAATGGCAGACTTTTTCGGGCCAGGATGTAAATTCAAAAAAATCACCCATTGTCATTACGGATATGAATGACATTCGGTTTGAATTTAACGCAACAAAAGCTCCGACAAGCATTTCGTTGGGTGGAAAATATATCACTGCAGATAGCAAAGTTTATGACGGTTCAATCACTTTGCAACCCTACACTTCTGCTGTATTAGTAAAATATAACCCTACAGTTGTGACTCAGGTTAGTGATTCAAAAATCATTAAAGTAATCCCAAGTCTTGTTTCTAATCAAATCACTATCGAAATTGAAGGAGACTATAACAGCCATGGCCTTCAAATACTGAATTCAATAGGTCAGATAATTTTTTCCGGAAAAATGGCAGGAAAAACAGTCGTGGAATCCTCTAAATTTAGTCCTGGGATGTATTTTGTGAGAATTGAAATCGGTAGTTCTTTTGAAGTGAAAAAAATCATGAAGATTTAATTTAGTGAGAATTATTTTAGGATAATGTAATATCTTGATTTTAGGATAATAACAAAATGCAAAGATTCTTTTTCA
>CAIQOG010000566.1 GCA_903873355.1 uncultured Bacteroidales bacterium | reverse complement strand
CACCTGCAGATTCTGGCGAAGTAGAAATTAAAATACCATGTTCGGGACCAGATTTCCAAAGTAGTTCGAAAGCATTGCGTTACAGTGCCATTGGTGAAAGCATGGACCAAATGACAGCCAAGAAAAAAGCCATGAGTGAAGCCCGTGCCGGTTTGGCAGGTGCAATCAATACATTGGTTAAAGGGGTTACCGATAACTATGTAAAATCAAGCAACTACAACAACAAGGAAGAATTGATGAAGAACTACGAAGGCATGAACCGTGAAGTTATTAATCAATCACTTACGGGAAGTACGGTTATTTGCGAAAAAACCACCATGACAAAAGCAGGTACATATAAATATTATGTGTGTATTGAATTAGGTGGCAACGACATCTTGCAGCAAATTAACAACAAAATGACAACCAACGAACAATTGAAAGTGGATTACAACTACGAAAAGTTCAAAAAGACTTTTAATGAAGAAATGGGAAAAATAGGTCAGTAATTTTACTAAGTATTAAACCTCCTCTCTTTCGGGAGAGGAGGCTTTTTTTTGATTCTAAACCTCTTTATTCTGCTTCATCTACTTGTTCTGATATCTATGTTTTATTACTTGGGTTTGTTCTCACGCAAGATTCAATTCACCCATTTCGTAGGTCTGTGACCTGTGACAAATTGTATATTATTTATAGCACTGATTACAAATCCGCGCCAGCGGGGTATTCCCTTTGCCAATTCTTTCCTGTATGCATGCAAATATCTCAATTTTTATCGATTTGAAATTTCAAGCTAACATGCGAGACGTGTGTTAGGGGCTAGGTTTTTGATTTCGTCAGAATTGAAAACCTATATTTGCACCAATAGAATTATCTGTACTTCTACCATAATAAGAGGTTCCTATTTGTTGCATTTCATATCCAACACCAATATTCAAAGCATTTTTGTTAGAAATTTTAATACTTAATCCAATTTTCGGATTCAAAAAAAATCGACCACCCAAAGAATAACCGGCTTTACATGATAAAAATGGAGAAACTTTTTTAGTTGATAAATTTGCTCTTAAGTCAACGAAAATTGGTACCATATTTAACTCTTGACTAAAGTAATGTCGTAAACCAACTCCCATACCAAAAGAAAACCAAGGTTTTATTTGTCTCCAACTTGTAAAATATATATTTAATCCACCTCCGCTAAAAACTCCAGCCCCAACTTCAGCACTTTGTTTTTTTGTTGATTCTAAATTATTTATGGCATTTGAACTTTGTTTATGTTTATCGGATTTGTCAATCTGTTTTATACTGTCAGTTGTTGCAAATTCTCGTGAAGTACTTTCGTTTTCCAATGAAATATGATTCATGTTTTCAGTTAGTCCATAAGTTGAAGTCGCAATTAATGTAAATGCAATTACAGTTATTGTTTTTAATTTTTTCATTCGTCATTTCATTTCTTTATGTCTCATTTTTAAATCATTATGTTTTTTTCTATCATTTCACTCCCACTCGTTACAAGAGGGGGAGATAATATCGAACGCACGTTAATTTAAATATCAGCCCTGCTATATTTTGAGCACATTAACAGTGGAAATGGTTTTTCCTCTAATTTCAAATCTAAGAATCAACATTTGTGTTGAAGTTTGTAATCTGGACAGATTAAATGTTTGATGATAAGTTCCTGCACTAAACTTTGACAGATCGATAGTATAAATTAAATTACCTGTCAGGTCGTATATATTGACATGCTTTTCAGCTAAAGCATCTTTTTCATTTATTGTAAATAACAAATTAATTTCTGCAGTTGCAGGATTAGGATAAATTTTTATTTCCGATTTCGATAATGAACTGAACTCATCTAATCCCGATGATGTTGCGGGTTTATTAACCATTACAAAAATGCTGTCAACATGATGATTAAATGTTGTATCTTCGACATAAGCAGTATATCGGCAGCGCATTTTTTCGTATAAACTAAGGTTTATCAACGCCTGTACTGTAGAAGGTGTATCTCCGTTAATTAAAATATCAGCTTCTTTATCATCAATTGCATATTTCGCCCAAAATTTTCGTGGAAAATCACTGTTCAGTGTGTTTGAAAAATTAACTTGATATGGAAATAATTTGTAACCGCCAATTTCAAACCCGTCAATATTAATTGTTGCCAATCCCGGAGTTTTGTATCGACCTGTTATAATAAAATCTGAGTTTGCATATATGGCCGGAAATTTCGAAGGATAAATACTAAATTGGTCGGAATTAAGCGATGTGACATTTATATTCTTTAGTATGGGAAACCTTATTTTATCAAAAATACTACTCATTTCTACTGCTAAATTGTCCGACTCATTTATATAGGAGACAAAGCCATAATTAAGACTGCTAAGTTTCTCCAGCTTTAGTCTGTCAATTTTATTGCCGATTGCAATCACAAAAATTCCTGTTTTTTGTTTATTTAAAGTCTCAATATTTGCAGGGGAAACCGAACTTATTCCATCTGTAAAAACTAAAATGGAACTGGGATTTGTTTTAAGTTTTAATTGATTTATCGAAGTTATTAGTCCTGAATTCAAATCACTTCCGCCCTGAGGAGTAACAGCTGAAAGCCAGTTTTTGGCGGAAGAAATATTCGTGGGATTGGCAACAACCGGTTGTATTTGCCATGAACTAACATAAGAGTTGAAAATAACAATATTAAATGTGTCTTTCAAACTCAATTTATCCAAAGCTTCAGCTATTGATTGTTTGCTTTGGTTTAATTTATTTCCCGTCATAGATGTTGAATTTCCAAGCAGGAAAATTGTATTTACTGGAAATGAGTTTGTAATAATTGTTGAAATCTGAGGTCTGCCTATCAAAGTAAAATATCCGTCTTTATTGTCTTCTTTTGTTGTATAAAAATCGATATTTAAAAAGTTATTCTGAATGGTATAATTAAACAATATATCAGTTGCAGGATAAACTTGTTGTTTTAAATAGGCTATTTTTAAATCGTTACTGGTTGATGTCAATGTGTAAAAACCTGCATTCGATGGCATGTCGTAACCTGTAATGAGTCTGTCGGAATGTACATTTATGTCAATTTTTAAATAGTCCAAAGGATATGTTAGGAAACTTTTTGTGTCAAATGGGAATTTGTAGGAACAAGTTCCATTAGCATGTTTTAAGACGCTGATATAATGTAGTTCTACCCATTTTAACTTATTCGGTAAAATACTTGTCAGTTTTAGTCTAACTGCATTTTGCCCCATATATTCGTTCAGTTTTGCAATAATTTCATTTGTCCCGGTCCCCGGATTTGTAGATTGTGGCATCACATCAAGAATTGCGTTCACAAGAGAATCGCCTTTTGAATAAAGCAAACTTGTAACACGTGAGTTTAAAGGAACAGGAAATGAATATGTTGCATCAACAGATTGATTCCATTCATTTTCAAACTCTTGCCTTACAACAGTTTCAGCTATCAATCCATTAATTGTAACCTTTATTTCTGTAGATTTATTCTTCAGAAACAAACCAGGATAATTTTCATTTTGTGAAGTCAGAACTCCGTCTGCAAATGAATTCAGACTAATAACGAATAAAGCGACTAAAATATAATAAGTTTTCATTGTAGTATTATTAATTGTTTATAAAATTAATTGTTTGATTATCAATAATGTCGCCATTATTATTTATAATTGATATTCTCATAAATAAAAGCCTGTTTCCAATAGTTTGATTAGCCGGAATAACATTATTTAACTCGATAAAATTATTTTCGGACTGAATCGTGTTTCTATAAACAACCTGACCGAGTGAATTATATAGCTCAATTCTACACTTGTTATTGTTACAACCGGTAATTGTTAGATTTGAATTGGATTTTATTGGATTTGGATACAAGTTTATAGTTGCGTTTCCATTTGCCGGAATTTTCTGAGAAGGATTATAAACAATTGTAGAATATCCGCCCAGTCCTGCATAATGTGCTTCTACTTTAAATGTTGCAGAAGTTGTTATCGAAGGACTTGGCAAGTATTTAATCACGTAGCGGGGACTTTCACCAATCTGCGAAACTTTCAATAAGATATCTCTGAAATTTCCTTTTATATCAAAAAAGCTTCCTCCAGTATTGAGAAGAATTTGATCGTAATAATTCAATTGTTCATTAGGTTCCCCAATACAATGTACCTGAATTGATTTTAAAAGTAATTCATTTATAACCGGTTCTTTTGTCAATGTTGTAGCCCAGTCGTTAATATGAAATGCAGCATCTGTAATCCAGATAAAAATACGTTTGGCATCAGGCCTGAATGGAAGTTGGGATGCTGTTAATAATGCCTGCAACGAATTTTCAGCATAATCACCGCCTCCGTGTGCATATTGTGCGGCAACCTGATTATAAAATGTTTGAACATTTGAAGTAAAACCATAAGTATTCTCTACCTGATCAAGAAATGTCACCAGCCCAAGTTTAAAATCTACTCCTCTTGCACTCAAACTGTCAGTAAATTCTATAATATTGTTCTTAACACCATTTATTTCTTCAGTCATACTACCAGTTACATCCAGTACGAAAACAATATCAGCTTTATTTACACCTCCTGTTGTATCTTTTCCTAATGTATAATCGGTAATTCGCGTATTGTCTTTGTAGAAGAAAATATTATTTTTCATTAACGATGTCAAGATCTGATGGTTATCATCTTTTTGTACACTAAAGTTGAGATTAATAAATCCATTGTTATTAGAAATAGTATCAATTGAAACTGTCAAACCTTGATTTGAAAAGGGTGCAGCGGGTATCAATAAATTCCTTGTAATTTGGTCAACAATATTTTGTTCGTTTAATAATTGTATAGTTACAGGCACTAAAATAGAGTCGTACACCTCCGAAATTTGAACAGGAACGGACATTAAATTTAAAGTATCCTTTGGCATCAACGTAAATTTGGATGTTGATGACCATCCTGATACATAGTCGGTGGCAGGAATTTTAAAAGAAAGTCCTGAATTTGAATTTTTGTCATTGTTTACAATTTTCACTAACGAATTTATATTAAGTGGAAAAAGCATGTTATTTGCAATTGTCAACGATGTTGGCATATCCCATCGTAAAAATACATTCGACTGTATGTCGGGATTTAAAAGTGCCAATTCAACTTTAAATGTGCTGCTTTCAGCTGGTTTCAACAATATTTCGTCCCATTCATGCAATAATGCCAAATCAAAAATTGAGTTGATCGAACTTACATTATTATATAAATCCTGCCAATTTCCCACATATATTTTACCAGGTTTGGTTGAGAGATAATTTAATGAAATTCCGATTCCTTTTTGACCGGCTGCACGTTCCCATATATCCAGTTTGGCAGGCTGGTCAATTATCGTTGTAGAATTTTGCACAAACGACTGATTGTAAAATAAATTACCATCACCCCATTTTCCCAAAGCAGCATCAAATAACAAACCTAATTTAATATTATGTGATGAAGAAGAATTATTTGTTACGGTATATGAAATCTCAATATTCCCTGAACTTTTTAAATTAAGTGAGAATATTGTTTTAATACCATCAAGCAGGGTAACTGAATATCTTAATGTATCAGCTACCCGAACTAACTTAGAGTCTGAGTTGTCGAGATACTCAATTGGATTGTATTTATGTCCGTCAACCGTAATCAGTGGATTCGACGATAATGCAAATGGATGTCCAAACGTTATCTGGCACTGATCATCAAATATGGATTCGGATATGCCATGATTTGTTCCAATTGTAAAATATCCGCCTTTCATCAAAGTGTATTGATATACATCGCTTTGATTGGCAAGCCAGGTGCTATTGGAACTCTCTGATGAAGATTTCGACTTGAAAAAGTTATCGTGTTCCGATATGTCAAATCTGCTTTTTGGATCTGAATAGCAGTTCTTTATAGGATTGTTTTGAGCAAATAACAAATAATTGCATAGCAATCCAATTCCTAAGATTAGAGTCTTTTTCATTTTTTCAAAGCTGTTTTAGTGTTAATATTATTGTTGATTTTTTGCAGGTCTGTACCGACTGAAAAACATTTATAATTCGAGAATAGAAATTTAAATGAATGCAGTTTGAAGTGTGAGATTACCGATGCCTTAACTATAAATTTCTTAATTCCGTTCAAAGATAAATACTATTATTTACATTAACAAGGAATTGTTTATTTAATTTAAAAAAAAGTTTTAAATAAAT
>CAIQOG010000565.1 GCA_903873355.1 uncultured Bacteroidales bacterium | reverse complement strand
TAGTTTCCCTACAAACAATGCATTAACTGCTGTAAAAGTAAAATCATTGAATGCTAATAATACAGATAAAACTGTATGGACTCCTGAAGTTGGTCAACGCTATGCAATGCCGGTTTTAGCTCAGGTTTATAAAAACGGAAGTTTGTATCAACATGAAGGTATGCAAATGGGTATCTTTAAAAATGGTCAATGTTTTGGTGCAGGAACTCTTTCGGACAATACTTTTAATGTAACTGTAGGTTCTGATTTAGAGTCACTAAGTGGAATGAGTTGTAAAGTATTTGATCCTAAAACTTCACAAACTTATGAAGTTGAGGAAGCAGTTGATTTTGAAAGTTTAGTGTCAGTTGGGAATATAACAACTCCTGCTGCATTTCATATCAAATCATTATCAACAACTAATGAACTAAATCAAATTACTGAACAATTTAGTGTTTATCCAAGTCAAATACAATCCAGCATTGTATTTACATTAAACTCTACTACCATTGCTGATGCATCGGTAACCATGTATGATATGCAAGGTAAATTTGTTAAGTCATTATTTAATGGTAATGTTGATGGAGTTAAAACCATCACTGTTCAAAGAAACAACTTGAACAACGGACTATATTTGATTAAGGCTACAGTAGGTGATAAACAGTATACACAAAAGGTGGTGTTAAAATAATTGTTTGTCGTATTTTTTAAAATTGGAGAAAATCCGGGGTGTTTATTTACACCCCGGAATCTCTTTTTAATTATTTAAAACACTTATATGAAAAAGAACATATTTCTATTATCACTTATATTAAGTTTATCATTGTGTTTGTATTCTGAAAACAATAATGTGAATATCGTTACAGAAGTAACTTCATCTCAGGCAGTTCCTTGGGTAAAACAAGTGGGACTTCAGTACAGTATGCCTATTTTGGCACGAGTGTATAAAAATGCTGTATTATTTCAGCCTACTGGTTCAATGTTAGGTGTTTTTAAAGATAATCTATGTTGGGGGTATGGAGGTTTAGGAAATAGCCCGGTTGGTCCTCTGTATAATATTACAACAGGATATAATACCACTCCGGTGGCGGGTTTCAGTTACAAAGTATATGATGCTACAACAGGTAAAATTTATGATGTAGTAGAACCGGTAACTTTTACATCAAATGTACCCGTAGGTGCTATTAACGCTCCAATTTCTTTAAATTTAAAATTTTCAATTACAGTAACTTCTTCTGATATTAACAAAGGGACAGTTAGTGGTGATGTAGGTCCTTTTACATCAGGTCAATCGGTACATGTTACAGCTACTCCATTGGAAGGTTATCATTTTGTAAACTGGACTGATGGTGTTGGAGGTAGTATTATGTCAACTAATGCTGATTATACTTTCAATGCTTCAGAAAATAGAAGTTTAATTGCAAACTTTGAGGTTGGTTCAGTAACTGAAGTGACAAATGTCAATAAAGTAATAGTTGATATTTTTCCAAATCCTGTTTCCAATTTTTTTGAAATAACATTAAATTCTCCAACTCTGAATAATACCTCTGTTCAGATTTATAATTTGCAGGGATTGTTTGTAAAACAAATTTTTTCAGGATCATTTGCAGGCGATAAGGTGCTTGTTGTAGAAAGAGATAATTCCTTTTCAACAGGTTTATATTTACTTAAGGTAAGCAATGGGACAGAAAAAATAGTACAAAAAGTAATATTTCAATAATAATTAAGGCAAGTTATTGCAGAATCTCAAATTAACTATTTACTAATTCAAAACATATTAATTAATAAAAATTATGAAGAAATTAATCTCAATTTTATTTATTTTATCTGTCTCCTTCATGTTTATTCAAGCTGAAAATATGACTACAAAGGATACTTTATCAATTAATTCTAATCAGACTGATCCTTGGACAAGAGAGGTTGGTTTAAGATATAGTATGCCAATACTAGTTAGAGTTTATAAAAACAATATTCTATTTCAACCTACAGGTGCTTTGTTAGGAATTTTCAAAGATAATAAGTGTTGGGGCTATGCTGGATTGGGAAATAGTCCGGTAGGACCAATTTTTAATGTTACAATGGGCTATAATCTTGAATCTGAAACAGGTTTTAATTATAAACTATATGATCCAACATCAAAACTTACATATAGCATATCAGAAACAGTTGATTTTCAAGATGGTGTGCCGGTAGGTCAAATTCAGGCTCCATTATCATTACATACTTCGGGACTTTCCGGCTTAAATGACGTTAACAATTCTCGGTTTAGTGTTTATCCTAACCCTGTTGAGTCAGAGTTTAAAATTACATTAGGATCTGATACACATAATAATACCTTAATTCAACTCTATAATATTTCAGGTCAATTAGAGAGTGTACTTTTTAATGGTGAAACTACTAATAATCAAGAAATTGTTGTTAGAAGAGACTTAAGATTAATAAATGGTATCTATTTTATAAAAGTAAATAATGGCTTAAAATTTAGTACTCAGAAAATCATTCTAAAATAAGAATGTATCTTACTCGTAAAATTAAACCTTCAAATATAAAGTGTCCAAACAATTATCTGAAATTTCAGCATAATTGTTTGGATTCTTTTTCATGACAGATGGGATTAAATATATTGTTTTATTTAATTGAGTAATTAAAATGACATATATCTTCAATTGATTTGTATTATTTTTTTAATTGTCATATCACTTGAAAGTAACTAATTCGTAAAAACATTCGGGTAATTTTACAACAAAAAGGAGGCTGTGTCTTATGTGAGAAACACCGATACTCTCACTAAATTTAAAATTCACAAAAACACTTGTACGACTCAAACGATACTATATAACTAAATTAAAACTCAATAAGAAAATGGAGATTGAAATTGAAAAAGAATCACAAATGATTGATAGTGAGAGTAATGTGAAATTGATTATATCTGATTCGCTGAATCTATGTGTTGCTGAATCTAAAGCCTTCACGCTTAAAAATATTCAGGCGCTCCAAATAATGGTTATTACTCGATTCTACCAAATCAAACAAAACTACGGAAAGGTATTCACAACCACTTTAAACGGGAATATGATAACTGTAACAAGATATGAAGATGAAGTTGTAAGATAGCTTTAAAAGGGGTATGTGTATTTTTAAAATATCAGTAATAATAGAATTCTAAATACGTATATCTTTCCAATAATTGAAAAACTAAATTATAAATAATTAAAATTAAAACAACATCAAAATGAAAAAGAATTTCTTTTTAGTTAGTTTTCTTGTTGTACTTGCAAGTTCATTATTTGCAAATACATCATCTAGTAATGATTCAGTTCCAAATGAATCGCAGTTTGTTCAACGAGTAGTCTCAAACAGTATGGCTAGTCCCTGGGTAAAGCAGGTGGGTCTTCAATACAGTATGCCTATTTTGGCACGAGTTTATAAAAATGCTACATTATATCAGCCTACAGGATCATTGTTAGGTGTTTTTAAGGATAATCTATGTTGGGGATATGGAGGTATCGGTGGTAGTCCGGTTGGTCCTCTGTATAATATTACAACAGGATATAATACCACTCCTGTTTCGGGTTTCAGTTACAAAGTATATGATCCAACAACAGGTAAAATTTACGATCTAGTAGAATCGGTAACTTTTACATCCAATGTTCCTATTGGAGCAATCAATGCACCAGTATCTCTAAATGTCAAATTTGCAATAACTACAACATCGGCAGATGTAAATAAAGGTACTGTAAGTGGCTCTGTGGGTACATTTACATCGGGACAATCTGTACATGTAATAGCCTCACCAACAAGTGGTTATCGGTTTGTAAATTGGACTGATGGTGTAGGCGGAACTGTTATGTCGACTAATGCTGACTATAGCTTTTCTGCTAACGAAAGCAGAGCATTAGTGGCTAACTTTGATATTGCATCATTAACAATAAATTCATCAACTAATGCTTCTTCTCTTACAAGTTGTCCTACTTGCGATGTAACTATAGAAAATAATGGTCATTTAGTTATTGACGCTAATAGCACGTATAACAATATAATCGTTCAGGGAGGTGCTAAACTTACTATTAATAACGGTACAACTTTAACTGCTTCCAGTTTAAGTATAAACAGTAGTTTTTTGAGTGGAACAGGTACACTAGTAGATAATAATGCATCAGGAGGTCTAACTGTATCAGGTTCAACTAATGTTCAGCAATATCTGACTGCCGGTCGTAACTGGTATGTTTCGAGTCCGGTTTCAAATGCAACAAGTTCAGTATTTAATGCAAGTTCAAATATCCTGTATTACTATGATGAAGCTACTGCAACATGGCCTCAGATAACAGACAATGCTACTTCTCTTTTGGCTTCAAAAGGTTATGTTGCTAATATGACTTCAAGTGCTGCCGTAACATTCAGTGGAATTTTAAATACAGGCATCCAACAAATAAGCATCTCACGTCATCCTGGTGTTGCAAAAGAAGGTTTTAATCTGGTTGGGAATCCATATCCATCATTCCTTAATTTTGAATCTGCATTACAACATGTAAATACTTCAAATTTGGGTAATTCATTCTGGTTTAGAACTCAAAATGAAGGCAAAACCTCTTATGTTTTCGACTCATACAGTACATTGAATCACATAGGTACAAGCAATAACAATAACTCACTTATTGGTATTACAGCCGATATACCTCCAATGCAGGCATTTTGGGTTCGGGTTGCCGATGGAAAGACTACTGCAAATCTTACATTTACAAATTCAATGCGTTCTCATAAAGATCAAAGCATTGTTCCAAACCGCTTTAAAGCACCAACCGAAAATGCGATAAACGAACAGATGGTACGTTTGCAAGTTTCGAACGGTATGGTAAGTGATGAAGCTATATTAATTACAAATCCTTCAGCCTCTAATGCTTACGATGCTTATGATACACAAAAAATGTCAAATAATTCAGAGAGTATTCCTGAAATTTACACCCTGGCTGACAACGAACAGGTTGTTATAAACGGTTTGAATTCAATTATATACGATACCGAAATAGCACTTGGGTTTACAACCGGACAATCAAATTCTTTTACGATTAAAGCTTCTCAGATAAGTAATTTCTTCTCGGGTACACAGGTTATTCTTCTTGATAAATTACTGAACAAGGAACAGGATTTGACAGTTTCCGACTACAGTTTTAATTCAGATGTAACTTCAACAACAAGTAGATTTTCTCTTGTATTCAAAGCGCCTTCTGTTGCAACAAGTATCAATTCTACTGATTTGAAAAATGTAAGTATCTCAACGGATTCAAACAGTAAAATCTTTATTGCCGGAGCAGTTGCTAACGAAAGTTCGGTAGTAATTTGCAATACTTTAGGTCAACGAATCTATAGTTCTGTACTTACTTCCATAAATTCAACTCTGAATACTGAGCTTAAATCAGGTATATATTTTGTTACTGTTAAGACTAACGGTAAGAATGTTTCAGCAAAAGTTATTCTTAACTAATAAATATTTATTAACCCAATAATGAAAAAAATGTTATGAAAACAACTAATAATGGAAAACAAGCATATACTTCTCCTTGTGTTGAACGTATTGAACTTGATAATGAAATAGCACTCCAATTGGAATCAACTCCTCCTAAAGCACCGGGTGAAGCTAATCTTAATGCTCCCGAGTATTTCAATAATGATCCATTCAAAGGAAATCAGGCATAAAACTGATTCACTTTTTAAAATAATAAAGCCCTGAACTAATTAATTAGTTCAGGGCTTTATTATTTTTCTAACAATTCGATTATGGTCTACCGCAGAAGACATGCGTTACATATAGGGTTTTGCGACTTTTTAAAAGGACTTATTGGATACTTACCCGATACACAGCCATTCCCTTTAAAAATTCTATTATATCGATGGAGAACAGTTAGGTAGTTATTATATCGAACATTTGAGTGATTATAGTTTCTTGAATCAAAAGAAACATGCCGATAAATGCTTCAAATGAATATCCATATCCTGGTCTGGTAATAATATTTTTTTCATATTGTCTTATTTTCTTTCGTAAACGTGTAATATTTACATCGATAGTTCTATCCAATACAAAAGCATCAGAAGACCATACACATCTAAGAATATCATCTCTGGTAAGCAAACTATTTTTATTCTCCAGGAAATATTTTAGAATTTCGAATTCTTTTTTAGTTAAGAAAATCTCTTGTCCATCAATAAATACTTTTTTGCTTATTAAATGTATTTCAAGATCTTGATGAGCAATTACTTTTTCATTTTGAACTTTTTGGTTGTCTATTTTACGGAAAACAACTTTTACACGTGCCAAAAACTCTTGAATAGAAAATGGCTTAATTATATAGTCGTATGCACCTAACCGGAATCCGGTCAATCTATCATTCTCACTATCTTTTGCTGTTAAGAAAATAATCGGAATTGATGAAGTATCAGGCTTATCTTGTAATATTCGTGCTAATCTAAAACCCGAAATTGTCCCCATCATAACATCGAGTATTATTAAATTGTATATGCTTATTTCCATTCTTAATGCATCCTCGGCCGAATATACCGCATCGGCAATATAACCTTCGGATTCAAGATTATACTTCAAAACAGTACAGATATCTTCTTCATCATCTACTATCAGAATTCGATAAGTGTTCATATTGAATTTTTATTAATTTTAATGCAAAGAAACAAAATCATTGTTTCATTCATGTGATGAATATATTACATTATCATATTGATTTTCTGCGTATTAACAAATAAAAAATCGGAACAAATCTTAATGACTTGCCCCGACTATTAATCTTTATTGCTTTATTTATTTTATTAGCGTTGAAATAATTTTATTTCTAAAGTTTGACTGTTATGCAAATCTAATTCGATTGTTTGATCCTTATAAGAAATCATACTGATATTTATCAAACATTTACCTTCACATAGGTTAGAAAGTGTAAAATTGCCATCCAGATCGGTGTATATTTTTTGGTTATTTGCAGTAATTAC
>CAIQOG010000564.1 GCA_903873355.1 uncultured Bacteroidales bacterium | reverse complement strand
AATTGGAAAAAAAGGTCCTTTACCTCAGTTTAAAAAGAAAAACATAACAATGGTAAGTGCCAAACACTTTGATGCAATAATCGAAGGAATGAGAAGAGTTGTTTATGTTGATGGAGGAACTGGTCGTCAAGCAAGATCTGCAGATTATATAGTATGTGGAAAAACAGGAACTGTTGAAAATAAACCAAATACACTCAGTATAAATAACTGAATTATTCTTTTCTTCATAAAAAGCAAATTAAGAAATTCATTAAAGTCAGAAAATTGAAATTTCTGATGTTAAGAATTCAATTAAACTAAATTTATTCATTAACTTTGCCACAAATGTAGTTGACTTTCGGATTAACTTCTTACGAAGGATAAGTATTTTACAAAAAATTATCCAAATCGCTCCTGCTTTTGTTTTTGTATACAAAAATCTGATTAAAATGAGACAATTACCTCCTCAATCCGAACCAACTTTCGGATTTTCCGATTCTCCATTTGGCGAATGTTGCATTGCTTCTTCAAACGACGGAATTTGTGCGCTTACGTTCCCCGAAAGCCGTGAAAGTGCTGCCTTCGATTTGGAACAACGCTTTCCGGAAACTAATTTCAAACAAAACGATGAAAAAGCAAAAAGGCTTGCAAATCAGATTTTTGAAAGAGATGAAAAGCCACTTCTGCATCCAATCGGCACTGAATTTCAACAGTCCATTTGGAGAGCCTTACAGCGTATTCCGGCTGGTTCAACCACTACCTATGCTCAAATTGCCGAAGCCATTGGTCGCCCGAAAGCAGTGCGTGCCGTTGGAACAGCCATTGGTGCCAATCCGATAGCGTATCTGATTCCTTGTCACCGAGTTATCCGAACAGATGGCGGTTTAGGTGGCTTCCGTTGGGGGTTGGATTGCAAAAAGAAGATGCTTGAGTGGGAAAAGAAATAAATCTACTAACTTTTAAATATTAATTGTATGGAACTACCAATTGGACTAATTATTTTTGGAGTACTTGTGCTCTTTATTTTTTCAGGATTTGTAACTGTAAATCAGGGTTATGTGGCGGTTATAACCATTTTTGGAAAATATCGTCGTATAATGGGACCGGGTTTGAACTTTAAAATTCCGTTTATCGAACTGGTTCACAAACGTATTTCAATTCAAAACCGTTCCGTTGAGCTTGAATTTCAGGCTGTAACACAGGATCAGGCCAACGTATATTTTAAAGCCATGTTGCTTTATGCTGTTTTCAATCAGGCCGATGAAACAATTAAAAATGTAGCTTTCAAGTTTGTTGACGACCGCAACTTTATGCAGGCTTTGATTCGTACCATCGAAGGAACAATTCGTAGTTTTGTAGCTACCAAAAAGCAGGCTGAAATTCTGAGTCTCCGTACTGAAATCATACAGGAAGTAAAAAAACATTTGGACGACACGCTGGAACAATGGGGTTACCACATGATTGATATTCAATTGAATGACATCACGTTTGACGAAGAAATCATCAAATCTATGTCGCGCGTGGTGGCTTCGAACAACCTGAAAGCAGCTGCAGAAAATGAAGGTCAGGCTTTGTTGATTACCAAAACAAAAGCTGCCGAAGCCGAAGGAAATGCGATTAAAATTTCAGCATTAGCCGAAAAAGAAGCAGCACAGCAACGCGGGCAGGGAATTGCACTTTTCCGCGAGGAAGTAGCCAAAGGTATGGCAATGGCTGCTAAGGAAATGACAGATGCTGATTTGGATTCTTCATTCTTACTTTTTTCTATGTGGACAGAAGCAATTAAACATTTTGGTGAAACAGGTAAAGGAAACGTTATTTTCCTCGATGCATCCACCGACGGAATGCAGAAGACAATAAACCAAATGATGGGAATGATGAAAATGAACGAAAAAGCATAAGTTCTTGACTTTTTAGATTGTTTAAAAGACTGTTGTAAGTAAGTTGCAACAGTTTTTTTTGTAAAAAATTGCTTTCTGTGAGAGTTTTTTGCCTTTTCACTGATTTTATCTTTGGTTTTTAGGATAAATAGTTTAGTTTTGCAATTGAAAAATTGGTCGACCAGAAAAATCAACTCATTTATGAATAACTCAATTTTAAAACTGAAACAAACTGCCGGAATTTTTTTGGCAATATCATTACTTTTATTTTCAGAAACTAATCTGCAAAGCCAGAATTATAAAGTAGTGGATGGTGGTCAAACGAAGTGTTTCAACACCACAGGTCCAATCAACTGTCCGGTTGTAGGCCAGACTTTTTACGGTCAGGATGCAGCGTACACCGGAAATTTGTCGAGTTACATGTTAAGTACTGACACAAAAACGATTTATGATAATAATACAGGATTAACATGGATGAGCAGCCCGAATATGACCAACACAGCCCCGGTAAAGACTGATAGAATGAGTTACACAGCTGCTCAAGCGTGGGTTACGACCGTGAATACTGCAAACTACGGCGGTTTTAATGATTGGCGCATTCCGACCATCAAAGAATTGTATTCTCTGTATCTGGCTAAAGGTCTAGATCCCGGCGGTTCTTCTTCATCAACCGGTTTAACTCCTTTTCTGGACGACAATTATTTTAAGTTTGCCTATGGAAATACTGCGATTGGTGAACGACTGATTGATCAGCAATATATGTCGAGCAACATTTTTATTCTGAATCCGAGCGAATCAGGTTATTCGAAGGATTTTGGAGTAAATTTTGCAGATGGTAGAATCAAAGGATATGATATGGTAGATGCGCTCAGCAAACTTACCAAAACGTTTTATGTTCAGTTAGTACGCGGAAAAACTACCTATGGTATCAATGATTTTATGGATAATGGCGATCAAACTATTACCGACAAAGCAACATCTTTGATGTGGGCTAAAAATGATAATGGTACAGGACTGAACTGGACTGATGCGCTGGCGTGGGTTCAAACCAAAAATTCGCAGAATTATCTTGGTCATAACAACTGGAGAGTGCCTGATATAAAGGAATTACAAAGTATCATCGATTATACTCATTCGCCTGATTATGATAATAAACCGGCAATCAATTCCACCTTTTTTAATTGCACACAGATAGTTAACGAAGCTGGTTTGGTCGATTGGGGTTATTTCTGGTCTTCAACAACACATGACAGTTATTCTACAACTAATGGTGGTGGCGCTGAAGCCGATTATATTGCATTTGGAAGGGCATTGGGTTGGCCATCCACTCAAACAAAATGGGTAGATGTACACGGAGCTGGTGCACAACGAAGTGACCAGAAAGTTGGTCCGCCTTTTTCGTGGGCAACTCTCAAAACCACAGTCGTGAACGGAGTTACCTATACAGGTTATTCTTTTGGACCACAGGGAGATGCAATTCGTGGTTCAAATTTCGTACGCTTGGTTCGCACAGTTGAAAGTTCCACGAATACACCAACGACTAATGATTCCGGAAATACATATCAATCCTCCGAAAATCCGTTTCACCAAACCATAGTGATAAAAAATACAACCGGAACAGAAAACTATCAGTTAATCAATATGATGGGGCAAACAATATGGGTAGGAATCCAGGTTGAAAAACAGAATTTCTCACATTTAAATTCAGGCATCTATTATTTGAATATAGCAACTCAAAATTCCACACAAACCTTAAAACTATTAAAACAATAAATTTTGATTATTGATTGATAAACAGAGAATTGCGAAACGTAATTCTCTGTTTTTTATTTGTAAAAATAAATCATTATTTTTGTCCTGAAATAAAATCTGAAAATGATAATAGAAAACAAACTTTTTGAGCGGTTAAATTGTACTGAAACCCCTTTTCAGAAAGGAGAATATGAAAACTGCCGGTTTGTGAATTGTAATTTCCACGGAATCAATCTGACAGCTATTATTTTCAGGGAATGCGCTTTCGAAGATTGCGACCTAAGTCTTTGTAATCTGACAGATTCCACAGTGAATGACGTGACTTTTGATGGTTGTAAATTGGTCGGTGTTCAGTTCGATTACTGCAGAGAATTCCTGTTTTCTGTAAAGTTCGAAAACTGTGATTTAAAACTGGCAGTTTTCTACAAACGAAAACTCAAAAAGACCGTTTTGAAAAATTGTAACCTACAAGAAACTGATTTTTCTGAAGCGGATCTCACTGAATCGGTATTTGATAACTGTGACCTGCAACGCGCTATTTTTCAATTTACAAACCTTGAGAAAGCAGATTTCAGAACGTCATTCAATTATTCAATCGACCCGGAACAAAACCGCATTAAAAAAGCCCGGTTCTCTCGAATGGGCTTAGGTGGTTTGCTGGATAAATACGGGATTGTAATAGAATAGATTTACTTTCTCAAATCCTTCGCACCTCTCACTTCAGTTGAAACCTCGTTGAGTACACCGGCTTGTTGTAATACAGCAGTTTGAACTTTAATAAAGCGAATATGTGGAAGGTAAACCGCTTTTCCAAGAGTATCCACTGCATTTGAAATCTCAAATTTATTTCCACCCAAATCGGAGTCATAGTCAGTGCCATACAGATTTTTGACATAGCCCCACGTGAAAAGATTAGATAATACAATCCAACTTTGAACTCCATTTTTAACGGTGCTTATGTACGGATCGGGTAAACGTCTGCCGTGAAATGTAATACTGTCCGTTGTTGTGTTTGGCCACCACCAGGTTGATGTGCATTTTGAACCCGAACCTGATTTCAAAACTCCTTTATCGTTATTACTATCTTTCCAGGTTATGTTTGAAGTGTCCGAAACAGCTTTATAATACCTTACCCAGTAGTTTAGGTTAAAGTTATTATATAAATTTCCTTTCAGTTCATACCATGTTTCGTTCGGTAAACCATCGCCGTTTGTATCGCTCATAACATACACTATTCCCGGTTCTAACGAAGAACCTTTAAGTGTTAATACTTCAAAGTCAAAACCACTTCCATTTACAACATTGTGATCAAAACCAGCCACAACATAACCACCAAAGCCACCCAGATAGAGCCAGTCTTTGTAATCCGATGGTTCACCTATAAAATTTGACACATCAGTTTTCTTTGCTGCCAGAGCATGTTGCCCCGGAGCGTAAACATAATCGAAAACCTGTGTGATATATGCAGATGGCTGAACCGGCTCCTGAATCCATTTACATGAATTCAGAAAAATGGAAAGCACCGGTATCAAGAGAAGAATGTAAGATTTAAGCCGAAAAATCATTCGCGAAATTTTTAATCTGAGCTACAAAGTTACTTATTTTCCTGAAAACTAACGAACAATCGGCTGTAGTTGTAAACCCACATACCCAAAAATAACACATAACTGCCTGTTTTTTTAAAAATTATCGATTTTCAAGTAGTGTTTTTAAAAAATATTTTAAACCTGCTAAATCTAAATACAACATTCACCACGTTTAATTATAAAATTCTGAAAGATTAATGTAAGGAAACATTCAAATTTTCGTCAATATAATAAACAGCCTTTCTAAACTTCAATAGTTCGTTAATCTT